>NZ_JBWZQN010000063.1:0-20741 GCF_056724605.1 Prolinoborus fasciculus
GTTGCCATGTCACTGAATACTCGTCCTAGAAAGGCGTTAGATTGGCTTACACCATTAGAGAAATTTGCTCAGCTTGTTGATTATCATATGGCTTTTGAAACTGTCGCACCTCATGTTTGAATTCGCCCAGAATCACAAAAAAAAGAATTAATTAAACTCATAGAGCAATGTGAATCAGAAACTCCTCCTAGAAAGGCTTTCAAGTCCACAGACTACGAGAACAATGAAGCATATGCTAGTTACATTCATTTTATTAGACAAGAAAAGCCATACTTTGAACCTAAGATTAAAATTTCTGATTTGAACAAGGTTTTATGTGTTAAGGGACGATTAACACAGGATAGGATTATAGCTCAAGCAGGCTCTTTTTTACTTTTCGGATTAGATGCAAGCCTGCCTGAAGATGGCAATGATGTCTTTAAGATAAAACGGATTAGAATTAAATCAGCTAACAAAAGCTCCATTTTAAAAGAGCTAGATCAGCTAAAAGTTAACCTTCGTACTATTTATCCTAGTCTAGAAAATACAGCGAAATATATAAAGTCAAAATTAGAACTCGAAGCAGATTCTAAGTAATATTATTAAATTAGACTCTTTTAATTATTAAAGAGTCTTTTTCTTCCAACATATAAAAAATCTCAATATGACCATCAAAAAAGTATCCTCTATCGCCAAACTCGAAGACTTAGGACGTATTCAGCTTTCAAAGTCTTTATTTATGCGTGACTTCCTCTATAGCGAAATCGCCAACTGGTACGGTGTACCCAACTTCCCCGATCATCCTGACATTGCAATCCGTACAGGTACAGAACTTTGCCAACAATTGTTAGAGCCACTCCAAGACAAGTTTGGACGTATTGCGATTCGTTCAGCTTATCGCTCTCCAAGCGTGAACCAACTCGGCAATGAAAAAGGACATAACTGCGCAACGAACGAGAAAAACTTTTCCAGTCATATTTGGGACTATCCTGATGCAAAAGGTTATGGGGCAACGGCTTGTATTGTCATTCCATCATTTTTAGAACTTTATGAGAAAGACCAAAGTAGCTGGCAACAATTGGCGTATTGGATTCATAACAATCTGAACTATAGCCACCTGCAATTTTTCCCAAAACTCTGTGCTTTTAATATTGGCTGGCATGAACAACCTGCACGCGAAATTTATAGTTATATTCAACCCAAAGGCTATTTGCTGCGTGGTGAAGCTGTGAATAAAGAATTTGAGAAATTTTATCCTGATTTATTGTAATCATTAATCCCCCCAAATCCCCCTTTTTCAAAGGAGGACTTGCCACGTCATCAATTGATACGCGTGGTTCCCTCTCCTGAGCAAGTTTTAAAGCACTGCTTTAAAATGAAGCGCAAGAAAGGATGAGGGCTAGGGAGAGGATTTTTTTAAATTAATACTCTTCTCTTAAATTTTCTAATTCAGTCGCACGTGCGGCAGTCGCTTCCATGTAACAACTATTGCTATTTACAGTTGCAATCGTCCCTCCATTCGGGTCGGCATAAAAATCGCAATTGGCATCACGATAGCGAATCCAGAGACGCTGAACCTCTTGAAGCTGTTTTTTACGGTTTGCATTCAGCGATGCCATCGTCTGTTTATAGGCATTATTTAACCGTGTATCTTGGCGATCTGTTTCGGCCGCAATACAATCCAGCATATTTACAGTAACGCCACCTGAGCGATCCATACAATTTGAGTATTGCCGACTCAAATCATTGTCCCCTGCGTACAGCGCAGGAGGAAGTATAAACATACTTAAACCCAATAAAGCAGTGCGTTTGAACATAACAACCCCTATCTTTTCATTTATGTTATTCATAATAAATACCATAATTGAACCCTGGCACGCATGCATTCAATCAGTTATTTCCCTCTTAACTCACCCAACTTATTCCACACATCCGGTGTCAAGAAAGTGACCACCAGTTTATTTAAATCCACATAACGCAGCACACCTTTAAGCTGACTTTTCACTTCAGGATTTTCTAAAATTTCCTCACCGGTAATCCGTCCAAGTTCCTGAAAACTGTCACCCACCGCTTGTACGCCTTCCGCAGCAATTACCGCTTTGGTCTGTGCAGAACATTGCTCTACCAATATACGCTGCAATACTTGGGCTAAATTTTTATCCAGCTGGGTTCTTTGTGCTTCATTCACATTACTGAATTTCTTCAATTCCGGATGTGCAGATAAGGCAACAAAGGTCCATTGCAGCACCGTTGTTTTATCTGCTGCCGTGGTGGATTTCACCAGACAGTTACTCAGCTGCTCGACGGTTGGCCCCGCAATAGCCATTTGGGTGGTAGCCATCAAGGCCATTGCCATTAATCCCCACCGAATTTTAGCTGTAAATCTGCGACGGATAACCTCAGTTTGGCGTGACATAAGCGAATCTCTTTTTTAACAATCAGCTACTTTGTATCATAGACTCGCACCTTGCCCGTGTTATTACTCTGTAATTTATGGCAATACACAAGCCACGGGCAAAAGACCGATATCTGATTAGGTGTATTGAGTGTAAATGTGAGTTTGAGATTAGAAATCCCCGTCTCTGTTCAGCATTTTTTAAGACGCCACTTTAAAAAAAAGGCGAGTGAAAGCATCCTCAGAATGTATTTTAAGGATGCTCGAAAGAGGATGGATTAAGAAGGAAAAAATAGTCCTACTTCACCTGCCTGAGCATATTCTTTGCTCCGGCATGATTATAATTATTGGCCAGGTTTTGCAAAATTTTTACCGCCTGACCTTTGGCATTGGAAAAACGGCTGCTATAACTCGGCACACTGGTTAAACAGCGCGCTACCAGCATCCCTGATTCAGTATAGACACGTGTTCCCTCTGTGCCCTGCAATTTGCCATAGTTATAGGCACGCTGGGCGTTGTTACAGGCATTATTCAGATTCTTGCCACTATTAATATCACGTCGCGCTGCCACATAAATCTTCATCTGATGTTGTTGCGGTGTTTCTGCTATTGTAGCTCGAGCTGATGCCGCTGCTAGCTGCTTTTTCTCCACTTCTTTTTTCTCTAACTCTTTTCTTTCTAATTCCTTTCGCTCTAATTCTTTCTTTTCCAGTTCTTTACGTGCTGATTCCTTCAGTTCATTTGTCGTCTTTGCGGCAGGAGTCTTAGGAGGAGTCGTGGTTTTTATCGATGCAGGGGCGGTTTTCTCCACAGCAACCCTGGCTTTAGTTGGACGATAAAAGTTTTTCGCTTGAGAAGGAGTCATGACCTGGGTGAGTAGTCGAACGCTACGCGTCTGGCTAGTTTTATCAACTTGTCGTTCAGAAGTTGGCTCAATCGAGACAATCCAACTTTCAGTCAGGTCATCCATACGACACTGATAGGCACCACTACCTTGTACAACACCCCGATTGGCACTCAGGCGTTTGCGTTGGGCAACATCTGCCACGGCACTAAAATTACTTTTATACAGCAGTGAAAATTTACCGCCCTGTTCATGACAATATTGCGTCAGTATCGAACGCGGATACATGGCCTGAGTCGTATTATTTTTCTGAGCTTGCCCCCAAAGATAAACATAATCTTTTGCACTACCATCACGCTGATTCAAAGCCCGTTTGGCAATCAGTTCTTCCGGACTGGAAAAAGGATGTAACACCTCTGATTTCAACCGATTCACGCTATTACACCCAGCTAAACCTGCTGCCCCTATTATTAGAATTATTACTTTTAGCTTCACAGCAAATATCTCAACCCCAAAATCCCGTATAACATAGCTTAAATAGCACAAAACAACAAACACAAGATATTGATAACTATAATATTTAAATGGTAAAAAGGCACATATCAGCCTCAACTTTGCTGATTATGCCAAGCTTCATGTGATAAAAATTGACACAAGTATCATTTTTAAATCAGTTCAAATAATAAACAATTCCATTCAGGACTCAAGAAAAAGATAGAAAAAACACATAAAAAACCGAAGAAGGCTGAGTCCTTCTCCGGCGGCTTATTCAGGGAACGCTACAGACCTTTATTATAATGGGTAATAAATTTACCTTTTATCCGCTATAACATTGCCTGAACAAGATCAGCATAAGAATAATTTCCTCAACGTACATTTGTTATTTTTATACGTCAAACCACCGGAAATTAAACGCCATCTTGGCTGGCCCTTAGGATTCTAGACAAGAAAAAAATATCTGAATACCCCAATATTGGGAGGTTCTGACACGATTTACCCAAGTCATCTGACCAACGGTCAGATCGATATTTTCCATTGGATTCTGTAAATTAACTCGCCCTAAAAAAAGCCAAACCTAAAACTGTTTGGCTAATAAAGCAGGATAATAATATGAGAAAAAATTAATCAATATGTGATTCAAATGCTTTCAACCGTTTATAGATCGACATCAGTTCAATAATCGTCGGCCAAGACAAAATCAGGTACTGGAAAGATTCTCGCACTTTGCCAAACACATTTAGGATTTGCATCATTAAACCGAGGGTAATTGCCCCTGCTGCAATACTTGGAAACAGAATAAATAATCCGTAAATATTGTCCAACTGCAAGTACCAGATCCGAACCATGTTGAAATAAGCATAGTGAAAATACAACCGGAAATAATTCCAGCGTACTCGGCTAAACAGTTCTTGTAATGTCAGCGGATGTGCGCGATCAGCATAGTCTTCGCCATAGACCAGCTCTTTACGATAGGCTGCCTCAACTTTCTGGTTATTAAACTCCAGTCCGGGCAGCTTCATTCCCACGACCATCAAAATGACCGTACCCAATACCGCCCAACCAATCGAGGCCCACATTAAAGCATGCGGTATTTCCCCTACAATTGGTAAAACTTTCACATGACTAGAGAGCTGATATAAGATCGGCAGGAATGCCATCAGCAACATCAGCGCTTCAATCAAGGAAACACTTAACTGCTCCGTGGTTTTGGCAAAGCGCATGGTATCTTCCTGGATACGTTGTGATGCACCTTCAATATGACGTAACTGCTCCCAATGTGCGGTGTAATAATCATTCATCGCGGTACGCCAGCGGAAGACATAATGGCTGACAAAAAACAGGTTAAATACCGCTAAAGTGACATAAACCATCGCAATATAAATAAAGGTTAATGCGCCTTGATACAGCAATGAAACATCCCCACCACCCTTAGTGAGCATTTGTTGAATCTGATCATAAAACGGGCTATACCATTCATTTAATACGACATTGACCTGTACCCCGAACCAGATATTAAACAGAATAAATGCCGAGCCCCAGACCGACCAGCGCTGCCATCGGTGTCCGGCTTTCCATTGCCAGAACAGCGCAAATATCGTAGTTGCAATGAAATACCAGAGATAGAACCAGATAAATTGAGCTGACCAGAAACGCCCGATACCGATTGTAAGCTTTTCATCAAAATAACCTTCAGGAAAACCCAGATAGGTTCCCCATCCTGATCCGCCACTATGCCAAAGCACAAGATTAATGATAAACCACAAAATCAGGCTGCTAAAAAACCAGACGGGTTGCGGGAAAAATGACTTAAACATGCCGACCCAGTTCTCCTTATGTCTCTTGGTCATCCAAATGACGCATAGTTTATTCTTATTTTAGATTTTTACTGTTATAAAGCATTAATTTTCCATTTAGTGTAAAAAAGGATAGAAGGATATCGAGTCTCTAGAAACTTATTTTTATCATTCAGCTCTACGTTATGATTTTCCTTATATTCTCGATTTTTATCATTTAGCAGAGCGATATCAAAAGACAGAAAAATCATCATGTTTTTGACCTTTTGTTATTTTGATAGACTTTTTTATGCCTGTTATCTGTCGGGTTTATGTAAAAGAACCTCATGCTTCTGAGCACTACGAGAATAGGATGAAAATCATGCATACTGCATGTCTTCTAGGTATCTTTTACCTAAATAGAGCACTTCTCCCTATTTGAATAAGTCATTGATCAAGTTCTCAGTTTTTGAAGAAACAGTTAAATTTTCAAAAATCATGCTATGATTTAATTATCGAAAAGTAATCTTATTTTGGAAAAAACTATGGAAAGTTCAGTAATTGAATTACTTAAACCGGTGACTCTACAAAAAGAAAACTGCGACCCTATTATTTTTGAAGCAGGCACTGTTTTGAAAGTGGTCATGCAGACTCCCACCAGTCTTCTGGTCAGTAATGATGATGACTTTAACTTTACCATTCCTTTAAAAGACGAAAATGAAGTGTGGCGAGAAATCTGAGTATTTTTCTCTCATGTAAATAGACGGGTTGTATCTGAATTTGGTTTCTTAAATTATATGATACGACCCTTAGCTTCTCTCCACTTTGATTGCTCTTGCGTTATTTTTTCAAAAAATTATTTCTTTCCTCTTCTCTCATTATTTACTGCTTTTAAACTGACTCATCCATTTGAGTAGAAAAATTTCTTTTAATTGAAACATCACTTAGTTTTTTGACCTATGTAAGATCACTGATGATCTGTTTTTCCGTGTTTTGTATCTGCTCTGTCATTGCAATAACATCTTTATATCTCTCCTCTCTTTAGCTCCACTTCATCTAACACCTATGTTTCGATTCAAAAAAAGAATATTCAAGTTATTTTCAGAGTTTAGTAATAGAACTGGAGTTCGTCTTCCTTCGATTTTTTATCCTCTGATAAAATTCACGAATAAGAATTAAAAAATTAATCTGAGACACTAAATTAAGAAGCTGTTTAAATTGTATAGCTCTCCAATTGGTCCCAAGAAAATTTGATGATACGAAATTTCCCTCTAGACAGTTTTAGTATTTTTGCTGTTAAGACAGCTTAGCCAATTTTAAAAAATATTAATTTTCATAAACTTAAGCTAAAAATTTTAATTATATATGCCCAATTTATAAATTTATTTAAATTATTATATTTAAAAATATCTCAAAATTACATCTCCCCATATATTTAAAAAATAAAATACAAATTAATAATAAATACTATATTCTGAAAAATTAATTACAAAATACACATTCAAAAATAACGATTAAATAATAAATCTTATTATCTAAAACCCTGAAAAATAATCAATCCAAGAAAACTTTAAAATATAAAATCCTTATAATTTATTTTTAAAATTTATTAACAATACTGGATTTCTACCAAAATATTTCTAAATCTTACAAAGTAACTGTACTTGTTAAAAGTGTTTCGTTTCTGCACTTAAAGCCAGTCTGTTAAATGAAATATGTTATAAATTTAATCAGATCAATGAACATTCAGGTAGTTTTAACTTTTAAATCAATTTAATTTCAGAGGCTTAGGTAGTATTTATGTCGATTCTCAAAGAAGATCAAGACCTAGAAGATTCACTTGCTACATCTTCTTATATATTACCTCAAGTGATTTTAAATCAGCTCAAACCTATTATTTATTCTCACAAACTTGTTTTATTTCTTGATATTGATGGAACCATTTCTGAATTCCACCCAGATCCAGCAAAAAGTATAATTAAGAGCGGAACCTTAAATACCTTAAAAGAGTTACAACAATATATTCAGCTAATATTAGTGACCGGTCGCTCAATTGCACAAGCACAAAAACTTATTTATCCATTTGACTGGAATATTGCCGGTTCTCACGGTCTGGAATTAAGCTATCAATCGCGTTTAAGCAAGTTAATTGATTTAAATCCTGAACAGTTTGAATTATTAAAAAATTATATTACAGAACATAGTAATAATATTCCTCAGACTCGAATAGAAATTAAAGACTATTCAGTCGCCCTGCATTTTCGTGAACATCCCTATTTAGAGCATCAAGTGCATGCATTTGCCTTGAATTGTCTTACTCATTTTCAGGATTTTGAACTTAAGGCTGGAAAGTTTGTATTTGAACTGGTGCCCAAAGGTGCAAATAAAGGTTCAGCTATCCAACAAATCATTCAGCAATATCACTTAAATGATCATTACCCCATTTTTATCGGAGATGACCTGACCGACGAAGCCGGTTTTCAAGTCATCAACACATTCAAAGGCTGCTCTATCAAAGTCGGTACAGGCAACACCGTGGCACAACATCGCCTCGAAAACGTGACTCAAGTACAGGCTTTTCTAGCGGAATTTCTAGAAATACTGAAAGCACAACAACAATTATTATTGGAGAAATTACATGTCGAAACTCATAGTGTTATCAAATCGTGTAAATCTACCTAAGTCAGACAATACACAGGCAGGTGGATTAGCGGTGGCATTGCAGGATGCTTTGCAGGATATAGGCGGTATCTGGGTTGGCTGGAATGGATCCCGAGTTGACCAGACGAAAGAGCAGAAGTTTCAAATCCTGAAGCATCAAAATGTTGAATATCACACGAGTCCATTGACTGAATCCCAATATCAAGGCTTTTATTGTGGTTTTGCCAACAATGCATTGTGGCCGCTGATGCACGACCAGCATCAACTTGTAGATTATCAGCCGCAGGATTTTAAGATCTATCAGGATGTCAATTTACGCTTTGCCAAGCACCTTAAACAGGTAGCATCTCCACACGATATTATCTGGATCCATGATTATCATTTTTTAAGCGTGGCGCATTATTGCCGTAAACTGGGCATGCGTAACCGTATTGGCTTTTTCCTGCATATTCCCTTTCCTGAACTAAGGCTCTGGCAGACTTTACCCGCCCATCGCGATCTGGCACATCATTTCGCCAACTACGATGTACTGGGTTTGCAGACCTCTCGCGATCAGGAAAACTGTTTAAATTTCCTTGAACAGACCTTAAAAGTGCAGCATCGTCACAATGAAATCCTGAATTATCAATCTCGAAAGATTCATGTGAAATGCTATCCGATTGGTGTGCATCCTGTGCAACTACAGAATCAGGCCTCAGATACCCATCTGGAAAAGCTTCCCTTTGATCTGGATACAGTGCAGCCTTATAAAACCATCATTTCAGTTGACCGGATTGATTATAGTAAAGGCTTATTGGAAAAAATCGGATCGTTGCAGAGCTTGCTAGAAGATCAACCGGAGTTTAAAAATCAATTCCAGCAATTACAAATTGCCTGTCCATGCCGACTGGATGTAAAGACCTATAAGAACCTGTATACGCAATTTAAAGCTGCTGTGCATGAACTCAATAGCCAGCATGGCACAGCGGACTGGTTACCCTTCGATTGCAGCTATGATACTTTGGGCCATGAGGCCTTGATGCAACTGTATCGTAAGGCAGATATTTGCTGGGTAAATTCGATCCGGGATGGTATGAATCTGGTCGCCAAGGAATATATTGCTGCACAGGATCCTTTAGATCCGGGTGTCTTGATTCTATCTAAATATGCCGGTGCTGCTGAACAAATGAAAGAAGCCTTACTGGTCGATCCTTATGAGCATGACAGTATGGCTAAAGCTTTGAAGAAGGCGCTGCGCATGTCTAAATCAGAACGTTTGGAGCGCTATCGTTATTTAAGCCAAGGCTTGAAAAATTTCGATATTATTCGCTGGCGTGATCAGTTTATCACTGACCTGAAAAACTCACAAAGCTTGCGGATCTATCGCCCGGTGGCTGCAGGAGCTTCAAACCAGTTCAGTGTGCATGCCTAAATTTTTAAATAAAAAAACACCAGCATTAAGCTGGTGTTTCGTTTTGAAGAGGAGCCACAATCTCTTCGCTGTGTTGCACTTCGCTTGGGTCTGCAGTGAGATGATTCAAAATCACAATACTCAATAGACCAATTGCAATGACACTAAATACCAGACTCAATCCGATAATTTCACTACCGAAGCCGACCAAGGCTGGTCCAATCAACGAACCTGTATAAGCAAATACCGATACATAAGACAATGCCACATGTGAAGCCAAAGTTTTTTGACGTCCTGCACGGGAAAACATCAGCGGTACAATGTTAGCGCTACCTAAACCTAAAATCGCATAGCCTACCAATACCACCTGCCAGACTGGCGCAAAGACTACGGTCAATAAACCGGTTGCAGCCAAGAGTGCGCTTAACAGAATCGTATTTTTTTCACCAAACTGCTGAATAATCAAGTGACCGCTAAAACGTCCCAACACCATCAAACCCGCAAAGAAACTATAAGCCAGACCGGTTTGCGCCGCAGGCAGACTGAACTCAGTAGCAAGATAAATACCACTCCAGTCCATAGCTGCACCTTCTGACAGAAAAGCCACAAAACAGATCAGACCAATGCCTAAAATCGCCCAGGTCGGCACTGCTTTTTTCACCGACTGTTCTGATGATGTTTCTTCTACCGCCGTTTTTAGCTCAGCACCCAAGCTCAAAGGAACAGCAAATAAGGCAATAAGCAGCAAAATCACACTGACAATCACCGCACCAGTTAAAGGCGCCAAGCCGAATCCCATTAACATGGTCATGCCCAGTACGCCTGCTAGACCACCTAAACTACACACTCCATGAAAACCTGACATTAAACTTTTACCGAGTTTTTTCTCAATCTGTGCAGCCTGAATATTGACAGTCACGCCCAAAGCCCCGGCACTGGCACCAAAGAAAAACAGGCTGATTGCCATCATTAAATGATTCGGACTATAAGCCAGAGCAGGCAAAATGAACAAAAATGCACTGAGAATTACAGCCAAAACGGTACGACAACCTAAGGCATTGGCCAGTCGGCCAGCCAGTGGCATCGCCAGCATTGAACCGATTCCGGCACACAGCAATAACAGGCCAAAATCAGCATGATTTAATAATAGGCGCTGCTGTGCATATGGAATTAAGGGTGCCCAAGCCGCAGTACTAAAGCCCAAGCTAAAGAAGCACAACGCAGTCGCTATTTTCTGCCATAGATATGGTGATGGAGACTGAATTCGAGAAAGCAGTGTTTGATTGAACATTGTATTACCAAAAAAGAAGGCTCAGGCATCCATTACCGATCATCCATAGAAAAACCCCACAGACTTATAGTTGAAATATATAAGTATGCGGGGCTGAATTTGCGTGAATTATAAACAGAATAAATTTAAATGGAATAGTTTTTAGAACCGAATTTTAAGATTTTTTACAAGTATCTGATTGTATAAAATTTATAGTTTTATGCTTTTATTTGCACAGGCTGATCGGTTTTTTAGCGGCCTGCTTAAGCTCAAGTTTTTGCAGAAAATGGGCAAAACCTGCAGCAATTTTTGAGCTGAGACGACTGCTGGTGGTGACTCTCAGTTGATTCGACCAGACAATCTGCGCGCCGGCTTTTTCTAAACGACGGATGAAATCGACATCTTCATGACAGTCCAGTTGCTGAAACCCATTGACCTGTATATAAGCCGAAGCTTTAAAACACAGGTTTGCGCCATGAATATGCCGATGTCCCATGCTGTCCTGATAATGTCGGAGATAAGCCTGACGGGTTTTCCGGCTTAAATGATCCCATTGATCCAGCTCGACTACACCACAAATCGCATCGGTGGGTTGATGCTGTAACATCACCTGAAACCAGTCGCACTGTACGAATGAATCGGCATCGGTACAACAAATCCAGTCACAGCCCTGCTCGATCATTTGCTGAATCCCCAAATGGCGTGCCTTACCGACATTTCGGAAGTCGCAGCTCATAGCCGGAATGCCCATTTGCTGAACTTTAACGGCGGTGCTATCAGTACAATGGTCCAAGACCACGAGAATCTGGATTTCAGGAAGATTTTCTATTGTTTTAAAATATTGAAAAAAATAAGTTTGTGCTGATTTTAAGGCTAACAGACAGCGTTCAATATAGGCTTCTTCATTACAGGCCGGAATCACCACACCGATTTTTTTCATCTTAAGCCCTCCTGCTCTGCTACGGATTGCGCTGAATTCAGCCAGAGATCTATCAAAAAATCGGAATCCTGCAAACTTAAACGATGGGAATAGTTTAAATGCGCTTTGAGATACTGATGGACATCTTCACCATTTAAGCTAAATCCTGAGATTGGCGCGCGCCAATGACAACTCAAGATACATCCACCCGGTTCCAGTGCAGTATGCAGCCATGTCAGCACCTGTTGCAGAGCAATCGGGTTTAGATAATATAAAATCTCACTGACGACAATGAGCTGAAATTTCTGTTTGGGCAAATCATCTGGCACGATCCGCTGTAACACCTGCACATGTGAATAATCTTGTAAACGCTGTTGAGCCAACTGGATCGCAGTATCATTGGCATCCAGACACATTAAGCTATTTGTCCGCTGTGCCAGTTCCTGACTGAAGATGCCGTTACTGCAACCAATTTCAATCGCAGAGTCAAATTGCAAGCTCGGCAAGACCGCCAGACAAATCTGCCGTTTGCGCTGTTCATACCAACGCTGTTCATATTGCCAAGGATCTCCCTGATTCAGTGCATATAACGCATCGAAATATTCCTGATCATAGGCTGCTTTACTGTTCATACAGATACACCTCCCAGGGCTGTAAAATACGTTGCAATGCCTGCTCAGGCAGAATCGGTGATTGTTCAATCGTTGGATCAAGCTCGATCTGGCTCTTAAAACACCGCGCAGCTCGAGACTTATATTGCAATTCTTCCTCAGTTAATCTGAGTTGATGAGCGACGGTCCAAGGAATTCTGGTATCTCCAGGTGTTGCCCAATGCCATGCCCAAATCAAGACTTGAATACAGGGCAAATGAAGTTCAGTCGCCAGCTGCTGTGTGACCTGCCCTGTAATTTCATGATCTGGATGTCCATCATGAACAAATGTGCTAATTAACACATCATTCGGCTGCAGATAAGATTGCAGATGCTGTTGCAACACATCCCGCTGTTCTGCCACCTTGCCATCCTGAATGTCTAAAGCGATCCGCAGAATATTCTGTTTTAAAGGCAACGCTTCCAAAGCTATTCGTGTTTCAGTAGGACGAATCTGGTTCAACTCTTCGGGAGTATACAGACTAGAGCCCGGATGACTGGCCGTTCCGTTGGTAACAGCAAAAAGTACGATTTGATAGCCAAGTTTGTCCAGACGCTGAATCAGACCTCCACAGCCCAAAATTTCATCATCAGGATGAGGGGCAATGATGCAAACCCTGGCATTCGGTGGAATAACCTTAGGAATATCGAATTCCGGCATCTGTTGCAGGATCTGACAGGAACGCCATTCTTCAAGCCTTGTGCCTTCACCATGGATGACACGATCCCCTACAATCTCATGTCTTATAACGTCCATAATTGTTCCTCCTGTGCAGTCAGCTCGCCAATCCGCTCCAAGTCAAATGCAGCATGACTTTGACGAATAAATACCGGAAGATCTGCTGCAAGCCGAGCGAAATGCGGATGCTCACAATACGGCCCAGCACCAAGTGCCTTACCTACATGAGTTAGTACATTTAAGGCAGTCGCTTCCACCTGAGCACGTAGGCTACGAATCTTTAACTCATGTGCGTGTTGCGGTTGCTGATCAATCAATGCAGCAACTTGATAAAATAAGGACTGTGTCGCTAAAAGCTCCCGACTAATTTCACCGAGATACATGGCCTTATAGGCATGCGGTTTTAACAATACTGCCTGTCTTAAATATTCAGCCAAACGCACGGTTGCGCCATACCAGCACGCGGCCACACCTGCGGCGCCATGCCAGAATCCGGGCCGATCCAGATAGGCATTTGGAGCTGCGACTTTTTCCACCTCAACATGATCCAGTTCCAGCCGGGCAGTCAAGGTATGCTGCATGCCCACTGCCTGCCAGGCATCCTGATGATGCTGAATGCCTTCTTGCGACAAATCTAGAATCAGTAATTGTGAATATTGCTGCTCATCACGGTGAGTCAGCAGACCGTGTTGCACCCAGACCGATGCAGAACACCAAGGCTTAATTCCGCTTAGCTTTCCTGCTTGCAATGTTAAAGGTTTGGGGCCACCTTCTGCTGCCCATACTGCCCATAAGCCTTTTTGTTCTACCGGAATATTCAATTCATGCAAAATGGCCAAGGCGTCCAGATGGGATTCAAACAATTTGCCTAGGGTCAGATTGCTTGCCGAAACCTGACTAAGCATCTGCCAGCGTTTTAAGGTGGCTCCGGAAGCGGGATAAGGCACCTGATCGGAAATCGCCACCAGTTCCATTAAAGTGTGCTGAATTTTTTCTTGTAGCTCCAGAGGAGAGTTTTCAAATCTTTGTAATATTGAACCGAGGTTCTGCATGCGGTTCCTCATAAAATACAGATAATGTTGTTGTGTTTTTAAAGTCAGTTAATGAGAAAGCTTGCGCATTTGTTTTAAACGTGTGGTCAGCCCTAATACCTTACGCCGTGTATTAATCTCTTCTTCATTGAAACAGAGCTGTTGCATCAGTTCAGTTAGAGGCAAATGATTATGCTCAATGAGATAGATATCCTGCTCTCTGCTCCATTTGGTTTGTTGTGCTTGAGCCAACAACTTTTTGACATCCGGTCTCACCATCTCTTCATCCATTTTAAAACCATCAGGATAGAAGCCGGAGCCTCTATCCTCTAAAATATAAATTAGATCGTTTAGGCAGGAATTGCTTCTGCAATCGCTTCACGCGCCCAGACACGATGGTTCAGGATCAAAGTCTTGAAGCTATCTTGTACTGCTTCAAACTGTCCGTTTGCCAGAGTTCCTTCATCGCTAACCAAACGCAGATCTTCAATCAGCTTGCCTTTATCACCCAGGAACACGATTGGTTTTAAATGCTTGTAGGCTTCCAGCAGATAATGAGTCGCCACACCGTCTTTCATTACCACATCGTAATTATCACCGTCAGCAATCACCACGGCATCATAGGCAATGGATGGTTCTGCTTTTTGCATACCATCGGAAGGAATCACCTCGCCTTGCTGACCCAGTACCGGGCCCGGTTTTGGGGTCAATACATCGACCACAGCCCCTTCTGATTCTGCCCAAGCTTGAACAGCTTTGATACTGGCCTCATTGGCCTTGTCGTGCACCAATAGCGCAATTTTGCGTGCCTTAATATCTTCAGGTTTAAATGCCTCAAAAGATAAACGTGGTGAAACCTGCACCTCTGGCAATTTTGCCGCCTTTTTCTCTGACGGAATTTCAATACCCAATTGGTCAGCAACCTGCTGTGCCAAGTCCAGATCGATATTACACAGCACTTCAAGTACTTCACGTTCACGAATATATTTGCGCTCCACCTTGCTCAGCTCGAAGACATAGGCATCGACAATGTGCTTTTGCTCATGTGGTGCCTGGCTGCGGTAGAAAAGACGGGCCTGACTAAAGTGATCACTGAATGATTCGCTACGCTGACGGATCTTGTGTCCATCAATACGTTCCTGATAGCTTTCAAAACCACCACCTTGCGCTGCAGGCGGAGTTTCAGCCGGCCAGTTATTGTCAATCGAGTTCGGCTCATAACTGGCTTGACCAGTATGCACAATACGCTGATGTAAACCATCACGCTGATTATTGTGGAATGGACAAACCGGCTTGTTGATTGGAATCTGGTGGAAATTTGGACCACCTAAACGGCTAAGCTGAGTATCGGTATAGGAGAACAATCGTGCCTGTAATAACGGGTCATTGGTAAAATCAAGTCCCGGCACAATATGTCCCGGACAGAATGCTACCTGCTCGGTTTCACCGAAGAAATAATCCACATTACGGTTCAGTACCATTCTGCCAATCGGTGTCACTGGCACCAGTTCTTCCGGAATAATCTTGGTTGGGTCCAGCAAGTCGAAGTCGTACTTCATCTCATCTTCTTCTGGAACGACCTGTACACCCAGTTCCCATTCCGGATAGTTACCGGAGGCAATCGCTTCATATAAGTCACGACGATGGAAATCCGGATCTTTACCCGCCAGTTTTTGTGCTTCATCCCAGACCAGTTGGGCTAGACCCTGTTTTGGCGTCCAGTGGAATTTAACAAAAACCGCTTTATTCTCGGCATTGATAAAACGGAAAGTATGTACACCAAAGCCTTGAATGGCTCTTAAATTACGCGGAATACCCCGATCCGACATGGCCCACATCACCGCATGTGCAGATTCAGGCACTAAGGAAACAAAATCCCAAAAAGTATCATGTGCAGATGCACCGGTAGGAATCTCGGTCTGTGGTTCAGGCTTGACCGCATGTACAAAATCCGGGAACTTGATCCCATCCTGGATAAAGAATACCGGCGCATCATTCGCTACCAGATCGAAGTTACCTTCATCCGTATAAAACTTGGTGGCAAAACCACGGATATCACGTACCGTATCTGCTGAACCACGTGGTCCCTGTACGGTAGAAAAACGCACAAATACTGGCGTTTGCACACTGGTATTGGTCAGGAAGCCTGCCTTGGTCAGTTTTTCATTCCCCGGATAAGCCTCAAAATAGCCATGTGCGCCGACACCGCGGGCATGCACAATACGTTCTGGAATTCGCTCATGGTCAAAATGGGTAATTTTTTCCCGAAGAATAAAATCTTCGATCAAGGTCGCACCGCGAACGCCTGCCTTGAGACTGTTCTGGTTATCGGAAATTTTAACCCCTTGATTGGTGGTGAGTGCCTGCTCGGTCGCATCACTGCGATATGCGTCGAGCTGCTCACTTTTTTTATTGGTATTTTGTTTGTCTAAACTGTCTTTACCAGTCGCGGGGCTATTGGCCTTAATTTTCATGATGTATTCCTTGCTGAGCTTGAGTTTAGTTCAGATATTATTGGTCTATCTCAAAGTCGCTTGAGCTGATATGTTGCATGGTTTGACCAATCAAACTCATCCCGCAAGTCAATCTGCTACAGCCGATCCTGTATCAGCCTCATATTTCTTCTGAATATGCTGACTCGAAGCATTTTCGCTTTTCTGGGAATATTGTTATTGGTTTCGCCTGTGTCCTAACATAACTGCATTTGAGAAAGAGATTTATTATTGTTTGTAGTGCCTTGTTTAATTAAGGCAGCATTGTGTTATTTTTTATAAATTTCGGGTTTATTAACGATTAAGATTTTCATCTAAGTTATTTATTTAAAATAAAATTTTAAAATATTACAGAGATGTTTCGAAATAAAGACTCAGTGGAGTGATATGTGATCTTGCTCATAAATAAGCGTCATAACCTAACACGATGTTTCAATCCTGAAATGATTAGGACTTTTTTAGAAGTTCAATTTGCTATGAAAAATTAACGTGCTACCGCTGAGGATGGTCAGAACTTGACAGAGTTAAATAGTTACAATCCAGCGCCCTGCTTATACATAATGACTAAACTTCCTGCCTTTATATTGATCTAATATCTATAACTTATAACCACTTAAATCTCTTAGCCTGTTCAGATCAAATACAAAGTCATAGAGATCATTTCATCTCTTGACTCGGGCTTCGACTACATCCGACTTTATTTTAATACACATTATCGCCTTAAGTTTGAAGGAGTAAGAGCATGGCCTCTTCTAAAAAAGAATCTAAAGCAATGAAAATTGATATCGGAATTTCGCATGATGATCGCGCCAAAATTGTCGACGGTTTATCCAGACTTTTAGCAGACAGTTATACCCTGTATTTAATGACCCATAATTTCCACTGGAATGTTACCGGCCCCCAGTTCAACAGCCTGCACAACATGTTTATGACTCAATACACTGAGCAGTGGAATGCGCTGGACATCATTGCTGAACGTATTCGGGCTTTGGGTTTTGCAGCACCCGGCACTTATAAACAGTTTGTAAAACTCACCTCCATTAAAGAAGTCGAAGGGGTGCCTAAAGCCGAAGAAATGATACGTTTACTGGTAGATGCACATGAAACTGTGGCACGTACCGCCAGAAGTATTTTTTCGATCATTGAAGAAGCCAATGATCAGCCGACTGCTGACATTCTCACGCAAAGACTGGAAGTACACGAAAAAACTGCCTGGATGCTGAGAAGTAATCTGGAACAATAAAATCGGATTGAATCTTTGAGATCAGGCTTATTCACAGGATGAAATGGAAACTTGCGGTAGTACCATTAAGTTCAGTTTCATCCTGACGCTTTCAATAGGTATGATTTACCGGCGCTCATTGATTAGATCAACCTGAAAAACACAATCATTAGAATTCAACTGTAAAATTTTAAGGATGTAGGCAATCGCGTACATCCTTTTTTAACAAACAGGTTGTTTCCAGATTATTTCAATCTCAGATATGGCTATCATTTTTTGAAAGCTATAAATCTGAAATATCTTTTCTATCGCTTCAAAAAATTAGCCCTCCTGGCTCCTTGCAGTACAGCTTAATCTTCAGGAGAATTGCTCGAATCGCTTTCAATCCGGCCATCGACCAGATTAATGGTGCGATCACAAGTAGCGGACAGGCGCGGATCATGCGTGACCAAAAGTACGGCGCAGTCGCGTTCACGATGCACTTTACGAAACAGTTCAAACATATCAGCCGCGGTCTGGGTATCCAGATTACCTGTCGGTTCATCGGCCAATAATAATGCCGGCTCAGTAATCAAGGCCCGGGCAATCGCCACCCGCTGCTGCTGCCCTCCAGATAATTCATTCGGTTTACGTTCAGCAAATTTTTCCAGCCCTACTGCCGTCAATAAATCACGTGCACGTTGCATTGCCTGCTGATTCGGTTTGCCATGCGCCATCATTAAAGGCATGAGAATATTATCCAGTGCACTAAAGGCCTGAATCAGATGGTGAAACTGAAATACAAACCCGATGCTGTTACCGCGAAGCGCTGTACGACCGGTGTCATCCATCGCACTGGTAGGTTGTCCCAACAAATACAGCTCGCCACTCGTTGGTTTATCTAGCAGTCCCAGAATATTTAATAAGGTACTTTTACCAGAACCGGAAGGGCCAATGAGTGCAGCAAAGTCGTTGCGATCAATGCGCAGGTCAATGCCATGCAAGACCTCCACTTCATTGGGCTGGCCAATATTATAAGATTTTCGCAGCGCTTCCAGACGCAGAACTTCCTGAGATTGCTCAGACATGACGAATCGCCTCCACCGGATCGAGTGCCGCGGCCCGACGTGATGGCACTGCTGCCGCCAGTACGCCTGTTAATGTGGCCAACAATAGTGCCAATATCACCAGTTCAATCGAAATTGGAATATAGAATAATCCCGGCCCAAAATTATTAAATACCCATACCAGACCATAACTGACTATGCTGCCCAGCACTGAACCGAGCAAGCCAAAGATTGCACCCTGAAACAGAAAAACTCTCAGGATTTGCGATTGGGTTGCACCCGTCGCCCGCAAAATACCAATTTCCCGGGTGCGCTGCACCACACTGACGGACATGACGCTGGCAATCCCGAAAGCCACCGAAATTGCGACAAAGACAATAATCATATTGGTGGACAGGTTTTGTGCAGTAATGGCATTCATCAGTTGGGCATTGGTTTCAATCCAGCTTTCGGCTTTTAATGAGGTCAGGCGTCCGACTTGTGCTGCAACCTGGTCTGCTTCAAAAATATTGGCAATGGTCAGATCAATGACTGTTACTCCGCCTGGCAGGCCGAGTAAGGACTGCGCCTGCTTGAGATCCAGATAAACATAACGCGCATCCAGTTCGCGCACGCCCAGCTCAAAGATACCGGCAATATTCACCAAGGCACTGTTCTGTTGGCCAGTATCCAGTCGCAACTTGCTGCCGACCTGAACACCGAGGTCTTTGGCCAATTGACTGCCAATCAGTACATCATCCGCGCCAACCCGCAACTGACCACTGGTTAAATATTCTTTTAATGGAATGATCTGCTGATAACGCTCCAAATTCATCCCGACCAAGGCCACTGATTCGATCGCATCACCCCGTTGTACAAAGGCAGGACCAGACACTACCGGCGAGACGGCGGTCAGTACAGGCAACTGGTCTAGTGTTTCGGTAATCTGTTGCCAATTATTGATCGAACGCAGGCGCTGTGCCCGTTTGTCTTCCTGCAATAATTGCACTGTTCCGGCGGGAGGTGACACAATCCGGTTGACTTCATCCGGTGACAACAGGCGTATATGCGCCTGTGTGCCTAAGGTACGTTCGACAATATTGGCTTGCAGCCCCTGAATCAACGCGGTGATAAAGACGATTACTGCCACGCCCACGGCGACCCCGATGGTGATCATGATGGACTGCGCGCGACCCTCGCGCAAAAAACTGACCGCGATTTTCCATTCGATCCAGAGCCGCCCGAATAAGTTTTTCAATCGAAGTTCACCGGTAATTCATTTTTGCTATTGGCCGTATCAGCAGAATTCAGCAATGAGCTCTGTTGTGGTTTTAAGCGAACTCTGGTGCCATCCTCCAATGAAGATTCGGCATCTGCCAGCACCTGATCACCCTCGCTCAGGCCGGATTTCACTTCTGACATGGCCAGGCCACGCAAACCTAAAGTAATCTGCTGACGCTGTACTTTTCCATCACGTACCATTAAGACCACAGCTTTATCTCCCTTGATACTGCTTAAAGCATCATTCGGAATAGCCAGTGCCCGTGCTCGTTTGGCCGTCTCGACATTCACCGATACTGTCATGTCCTGACGCAGAAAATCTGGTACGAGATTGACAGTTAACCTGACCTCTACCGTACCGCGCTGTGGGTCAATACTTGGAGCAATAAAGTTGATCCGGGCCGGGAAAGACTGATCCGGATAGGCATCGCTAATGACGGTCGCATTTTGCTGCAAGGCCAGTTGCGGTAAATTCCGCTCATCTAGCGGTACCCGGATTTCTGTATAGTCAAATCATTATAAAACTAATACAATGGTGCAATGAGTTATTCAGAACATTTTAGACGTAAAATTTTAGCTAAGCTTGAGGAAGGTTATTCTATTCGAGCGGTAGCTGCACAATTTGAAATT
>NZ_JBWZQN010000064.1:0-20375 GCF_056724605.1 Prolinoborus fasciculus
TTTGTGCCATTTTTCTTTATACTGTCACTTAGGCAGGCTGGACACTTGATTTCTAGAGTTATTCGCATTTCTCTATTTTATCAAAATCCAACCTGCTTTTTTTCAGCATACTTTTTGAAACACCACCCAAAAATAATCCAAGGCCAGATCTTTGTCTTCGGTTGTTCTAAATTCTGAGGATTATATTCCGTGTGTTCTAGCGATGTCGGTTGTGGAACACGGGTTTTTTTAGAGTAAGGCTGGTGTTTAGAGTAAGATAGTCCCGTACCAGGAATACCGACACTGGTTCGCGTACCTTTTTTCCCAATATTTAGAGAAGCACCAGGTTTGCCAATGCTGGCACTGCTGATGCCTTTATGGGTCAGATTAATTTTAAAACCCGGGAATAATTTAATACTTTTACGAAATCTAAAACCCATATTGCTCTCATTCTAAAACTTAGCTCAATTCACGCGCTATACCAGGATCCATGATCTGCTAGAGATCGTACTTTGACGGCTATCATCAGGATACTAGTATATTTTTTATCTGGTGATTGCAATACTACCTTTAAATACCGTCAAAAATGTTTACTGTATATTTGCTGTAGGGTAATCTTAAAGCTGCTATTTATTGACTGATTGGTATATGACGACAGATAAGCATGAAGTCCTGCTACGAATGCGAGCGATCGAGCTGCTTGCTTACTGGGAAGGTCGTTTGGTTACCAATCGTTTAATGAGCTGGTTTGGGCTCAGTCGACAGCAGGCTTCTGCGGATATCAAGCGTTACAATACGCTGTATACCCACATGGTCAGTTTAACAAAGAAGATGTACGGCAATGCCTGGAATATGCACTGCAGGTGCGCCGTCGGGTCAAAGAACAGCTGAAGAAAAATTGGAGGGATGGAATTCTATGATGTGCATTTTAGCTATATCGACAATGACACCCTAGAAGAGCATTTTGTTTCGGTAAAAGAGCAGGGTGGAGGTGGACTTATTCCCGAAGGTCCTGCTAAACCAGGCTTCCTGTATACCATTGGTCTTAGTAATAAGGGCATGCCAGGCTTATACCGCTTAGAACTGCAAGTCACTAAAGGTTCAGGAAAGTTGGCGACATCTGGCTTATGGAATTCAAGTAGTGCCAAAGAACAGGTCAAGATTGCTTTTGACTACTTCAAGGCCAATGCATCCCGGATCTCGGGGGGCAGTAAGGTGCTGGAACATGACTTCCACTTACATGTGGTGGAGTTACAGAATACCGGGCCGCTCAGCCATCTTGCTCTGCCAAGTTTAGTGGCTTTCGCTTCTGGCCTCTTAGGACGATCGGTTCAAAGTCAGATGGTGGTACTGGGTGATATGAGCTTGGGTGGTTCTGTGACACCGGTGGAAAGTATTGCCGAATGTCTTCAAGTTGCTTTTGATGCGGGTGCCAAGAAGGTTGCTTTGCCAATGAGTAGTGCGGCAGATATCCCAACGATTCCTGTGGAACTGTTTACCAAGTTCCAGACCAGCTTTTATGCAGATCCGGTAGATGCTGTGTTTAAGGGGCTAGGGGTGGATTAATTTCATATCTGTCTGGAAGAGTTACAGTAGATTGTTTTAAATTCAGTTTCTCAAGTTAAACACCATGTTGTAAAAGCATAATACTGCCTCTTTTAAAGAGCTAGTATTTTAGGGGGGGATTACCCTTCATTTTTTCTTGATCAGATATCTGTTGTATTTTGACAGGATTTTGTTGATCTAAATATTTTTGATACCAAACACGCAATGTTTCAGGAGTACAACCGATTTTAGGAGCAATAGCTGTGATTGCTGCCCAAGTAGAAGGATAATCTTTTTCAGATTCAATTAGTAATTGAACCGCTCTTTCTCTGATTTCAGGGGTCAATTTTACTTTGCCATTTGTAAGGTAAAAGGGGTCAATTTTAGAATGCCGTTGACAATGTATCGCCTTTTGAGTTTGAAGCAATGTACTATGATAAGATTAACCCGTTAGGTCAGGTGGCCTAACTTAAATAAAAAGTCTCCGACAAACCCGGTACGGTTCATCATTAGTTTGAAATAATCACAGTCTGGTTAAGCCCTCATAATTTTTATGAGGGCTTTTTAATTAAAGCTATTCGCTCGTTAATAATGAAATCTCAGCTGGAGTGTAGTCCACGCTCATATAGAATATGTGTAATAGTTGTTCTAATGTTTTGACAGTTAGATTATGAAAAGGCCCATCAAAAGATGGTTATGTGTGTCTAGAATTTTGGTGGCTATTCAAAAATATGTAGCTAATAAAAAACAGCCATCATACCGAAGTTTTCATATGGGATTACTTTGTATGATTTCGTCGTACCTTGAAGTTCTTGTGTCTATCTATTGTTATTCTTACCTGAAATTGATGTGAGCTTATAGAGACAAGGTAAATTTGCAAAAGTGCCGGCTATTCAGTGTTCATTGAATGTTTAATTTAATTTATTAAGCTTGACCTTGGAGTGGCTCTAAGCCTTATACTTGGTACAAATTTTTCGATTGTTATGATGATGCGTTCTACTACATGGATTACAGTCTTGGTTGGATTGTTCATGTTCCAAAGCTTTTGGAATGTGGCGGCGGCCTTTTGTGTCCATGAACAACAGCCTCAATCACAGCAGAGTTATCATTTTGGTCATCACCAAAATACCTTGTGTGCCAGCGATAGTCGTCAACACGATCATAATGGACAGTCAGAAAACATAAAAACATTCAGTAGCGATTTAGAAATCGGTGAAGATCATCAAGATCATCTACCATCGATGACGCATTTGATTGTACAAAATGAAAAAGTAGATGTGTTTCATCCAAGCTCTGAAGTTAAAGTGAATCCACAATTTCATTGGAAAAACAGCTATCAGGCTCCTGACCTGTTTCAACAAAGCCCACCTCCCAAATTTTCCCCGCTCATGGTGGGGTAGCCTAAAACATTCCCACCACTTTTATTATTTAAATAAGTGGGAAAAATCATGTCTTCACAATCAATTATACTCTTGCGTCATAGCTTGGTTGCTTGTATATGTGCAGCGGCTATGCAATATAGCTATGCTGAAAACGTTACCAGCTTTGAATCCGCTTTAGCAAAAGTACAAAGTTACCAGACTCAAGACAAGCTGTGGCAACAAGTTCAGCAAATATCTGAATTGAATATTCAGCAAAGTCGGTTATGGCAGAATCCAAGTATAAGTTTAGAACAGTCTGGCTTTGGCTCAGGTCAAGAACAGGAATTCAATGTTGGCGTTAGTCAACCTCTAGATCTATTTGGTCAGCGTAAGCTGAACCGGGTGATTGCCAATACCTCGAATCAACAAATCCAATTGCAACAGCAATTATGGAAGGCACAAAGCCAACTGATTGTTAAATTTGCATGGTCGCAATTTGCACTTGCTGAGGTTGAGCAGTCTGCTTATTCAGTACAGTTAAAAACAAGTAAAGCCAATCTGGACAGTGCCCAGAAACGCTATCAGGCAGGCAGTATTGCCCTGGTTGATTTTGAGCGTACCCAAATTGAAGCGCTAGAAATCCAACGACTTTATCAGCAAGCGATGCTGAATAAACAAGCTGCCGGTCGTCAGCTGTCTAATTTGTGGGGGGGAGAAACATCTTCACATCTTCAATTGAATAAAACCGCTATCCCTTGGCCAGAGCAAAGTCTCCAAACTGTGCAACGGTATATTGCTGAAGGGTGGCTAGAAAAATTCTATGCCTTGAACATTCAGCAATCGGATCATCAAATTGAAAATTTAAGAATTCAGGCACGTCCCAATCCGACTTTAAATGTAGGCATGAAACGTAGCAAAACCCCTAATGAAAGCAACGATACGACTTTAGCAATCGGCGTGGCTATTCCACTGAATATTTTCAATCGCCAGCAATATGCGATCCCGATGGTCCAGCAACAGCAAATATTGCTGAACCAACAGCAGCAGCGTGAGCTGAAGCAACAAATACTCGATATTGCCAACAGCATGCATCAGCTCAAAGGTTTACGTAGCCAGTTCGATGCCACAACAGCACAAGTTACTTTGGCGACCAAAGTTCAGAGCCGTACTTTACAAGGGTTTCAGGCAGGGAAACTGTCCATTACCGACGTTCAGCAAGCAACCACCCAACTGCAGAATCTTCGATTGGGTCAATTACAAATTCTACGTCAAGCTTGGCAAACTGCCCTCGCAGCTGAGGCACTCAGTATTGGCACAAGTTATGAAGAAATTAGCCGTTCGGATGCCTATACACAACTGAATAAAAAGGCAGTCGAAGCATCGCAAAATTTAATCAATGGGGGAGCACGATAAAATGAACGCCAAGCAAAACGGAAAAATATCCCAGTCTCTCATGATTGCAATTTTGATTCTGATTACGGTCTTGGTCAGTCTGGTTATTTGGTTAAGTTCAAAAAAAACTGAATCTGAGGGGCATGGTCATGATGAGGGAAATGCCGAACATTCTGATGAAGATAGTTCTGAAGAAGGACATGCTGAAGAAGGCGAAATACAACTGACCAGCCAACAAATGGTTGAACAAGGTTTAAAAGTTGCTGTTGCATCCACAGGATTGGTTGAAAAGCTGACAACCCTGCCAGGTAAATTGGTGGTGAATACCGATCAACAAGCGCATATATCGCCTAATTTTAGTGGTCATGTCGAGCAGGTCAATGTGGCTTTAGGACAGAGCGTGCAAAAAGGACAAACGCTGGCTGTACTAATCGTGCCTGAACTGATCGACCAACAGGCAAATCTGCGTATGGCACAGGTGAATCTGGATTTGGCCCGTAAAGATTACCAGCGCGAACAGCAACTCTGGTCACAGGGGATTTCTGCCAAACAGGATTACCAGCGTGCCGAAAATGCCTACCGTCAAGCGCAGATTACTGTCCAGTCCTCACAAGCACGTTTAAATGCATTAGGTGCAAGTGGCAATAACAATGGGCGTTTTCTGATTAAAGCACCGATCTCTGGGGTGATCAGTCAAAAAGATATTGTGGTCGGTGAAAATGTGCAACTGGCTAATCAGCTCTTTGTCATTGAACAGCTGAAAGATTTATGGCTTGAGTTTAATTTGCCGAATCAATTCTCAGGTCAACTGCAAGCCGGGCAAAAAATTGACTTTAAAGTGAATGATTCAGATCAAATCTATAAAGCTACTGTACAAAGCTTAACCTCTCAGGCAGATGTACAAACAGGGCGTCTGGTGGTGCGCGCAAAACTCGATGCGCAAGCTACTGAGTTGCGTTCTAATGTGTTAGTGAGAGTGTTGATTCCGGAAGCTACAGCAAAATCAGCCCTTCGGATTCAAAAGTCTGCGCTGCAAAGTATTGAAGGTGAAGACAGTATTTTCATCGTAGATTCAGAACAAAAAGGTCAAGTCCACTTAAAAGCACAGAAAGTGCAATTGGGGCAGGCTTCAAGTGATGGACAATGGCTTGAAGTGATTTCTGGGCTGACTGAAGGGCAGAAGTATATCGCTCAAGGCAGTTTCTTGTTGAAATCTGAATTAGAAAAAGACGAGGCAGGCCATGAACATTAATTCTGATCTGCCAAAACCAGAAGGTTTATTCGAACGAATCATTCAGTTTTCCATACAAAATGCGATTTGGGTGTTGCTCTTTGTCTGTACCTGGATTGCGGTCGGGGTGTATAGCTATCAGAAACTCCCGATTGATGCTGTACCCGATATTACCAATACCCAAGTCCAGATTAATACTCAAGCCAAGGGTTTTACTGCGCTTGAAGTCGAACAGCGGATTACCTATCCCATTGAAAATGCCATGGCTGGCATTCCGGATCTGGAGCTTACCCGTTCCATATCCCGTTATGGACTCTCTCAAGTCACCATTGTCTTTAAAGATGGGACTGATATTTATTGGGCCCGTCAGCAGATTAACCAACGGATACAGGAGGCGCAATCTGAGTTGCCTGCACAAATCGCACCGACGATGTCCCCCGTTTCTACGGGTCTCGGTGAGATTTATCAATGGGTACTGAAGGCAGATCCGAATGCGAAAAAGCCGGATGGAACTGCATACACGCCGATGGATTTGCGTGAGATTCAGGACTGGATTGTGCGTCCTCAACTGCAACGTGTTAAGGGAGTTGCAGAGGTCAACAGTATTGGTGGTTTTGAAAAAACCTATGTGGTCTCTCCCGATTTAAACCGGATGCAGCAACTGAATATCTCATTAGAACAACTGCAACAGGCTTTAGCGCAAAATAATGAGAACCGAGGTGCAGGTTATATTGAAGACAATGGTCAGCAACTGACGGTACGTGTACCGGGTACATTCAATGGGCTTTCTGATATTGAGAACACCATGCTGGGTAGCCCAAATGGCAGCCCAATTCGGGTTGGTGATATTGCGCAAGTCTCTATTGGGCATGATTTAAGAACCGGTGGGGCAACCTATAACGGCAAAGAAACCGTTTTAGGGATTGCCATGATGGCGATGGGTGGAAATAGCCGGACTGTTTCTAAAGCTGTGGATGCCAAGCTTCAAGATATTCAGAATAGTTTGCCTAAAGGGGTAGTGATTGAACCGGTGTACGACCGTACTACCTTGGTTGAGAAGGCGATTAAAACCGTTCAGAAAAACTTGGTAGAGGGAGCAATCCTGGTCATCATCATTCTGTTCCTGTTTTTAGGGAATATCCGTGCTGCCTTGATTACTGCCTGTGTCATTCCACTCTCTATGCTGTTTACCTTAACCGGGATGGCACAGAAAAATATCAGTGCCAATCTGATGAGTTTAGGTGCACTCGATTTCGGCATCATTGTCGATGGTGCTGTGGTGATTGTCGAAAACTGTATCCGGCGTTTAGCCCATACACAGCAACTGTTAAAACGACCTCTCACACAAAGTGAACGCTTTAAGGAAGTTTTTCTGGCTGCCCGCCAAGCACGTCGTCCTCTTATTTTTGGTCAGCTTATTATTTTGGTGGTGTATTTGCCGATTTTTGCTTTAAGTGGTGTAGAAGCAAAACTATTTCATCCGATGGCTTTAACCGTTGTTCTCGCACTGGTGGCAGCTATTATTTTATCGATCACCTTTGTGCCCGCTGCAGTTGCTTTATGGGTTAAAGGGGAGATCAAAGAAACGGAAAGCCGTTGGATGATCTGGCTCAAAACCCGATATCAACAGATATTGGATGGAGCCTATCATTACAAAGCGGTGGTTTTAACTTTTGCCATTTGTCTCCTGGTCATTACGGGTCTGCTCAGCACGAAGATTGGCAGTGAGTTTGCACCCCAGCTGAGTGAAGGTGATTTTGCGGTACAGCAATTACGTTCTCCAAGCACAGGCTTGGAAGAGTCTTTACGTATTCAGGAAAATACCGAAAAGCTTTTACTGAAAAACTTTCCCGAAATTAAAGCTATATTTGCCCGTACCGGGACTGCTGAAGTGGCGACAGATGTGATGCCACCGAATATTTCCGATGGTTATATCATGCTGAAACCACGTGAGGAATGGCCAGATTCAAAAGAAAGCCTAGATGCACTTCGAACCCGAATGGAAGCTTATCTTGCGACAATTCCCGGCAATAACAGTGAGTTTTCTCAGCCTATTGAGCTACGTTTTAATGAACTGATTTCAGGTATACGCAGTGATGTGGGGGTGAAGGTTTTTGGTGATGACATGCAGGTTTTGAATACTGAGGCTGCAAAAATCGCGAAAATCATTCAGCAAGTCGCAGGTAGCAGTGCGGTGAAAGTTGAACAAACTTCGGGTCTGCCTTTACTCAATGTAGAGATTGATAAAGCTTTAGCTGCCCAGTATGGCTTGAGTGTGAAATCTATTCAGGATGTGGTGGCTGCAAGTATTGGTGGACAAAGCGTGGGAG
This sequence comes from Prolinoborus fasciculus, assembly GCF_056724605.1. The sequence goes on from NZ_JBWZQN010000064.1 coordinate 7,839, forward strand.
AGATTTTAGAAGGCGATCGTCGTTTTGATTTTGTTATCCGTCTTGGAGAGCAAGACCGTAGTGTCGCATCTGTTTCCCAGTTACCTATTCAGCTTCCAAATGGTGGCAGTATTTTATTGTCGGATGTCGCGCAAGTCTCGACCATTGAAGGAATCAACCAAGTCAGTCGAGAAAATGGTAAACGCCGAGTTGTGGTTACAACGAATGTTGAAGGGCGTGATTTAGGGTCTTTTGTTTCTGATGTACAGACACAGCTCAAAGCATACACTTTGCCAAGTGGTTATTGGATAGAATATGGCGGTCAGTTTGAAAATTTGGCTTCAGCCAAAGCACGGATGCAAATCGTGATTCCACTGGCTTTAATCACTATCTTTATTTTACTGATGGCGGTCTTTCACAATGTCAAAGAAAGTCTATTGGTCTTTACCGGGGTACCCTTTGCCTTGACCGGTGGTGTGCTGTTCCTTTGGCTAAGGGATATTCCATTATCGATGTCAGCTGGAATTGGCTTTATTGCCTTATCTGGTGTTGCAGTCCTCAATGGACTGGTAATGCTGACCTTTATTAAGGAATTAAGGGACAAATATCCAGTGCATAAAGCCGTGTGGCAAGGGGCTATTTTGCGCTTAAGACCAGTGTTGATGACAGCTTGTGTGGCTTCACTGGGTTTTGTACCAATGGCGCTGGCAACCGGAACAGGGGCTGAGGTTCAACGGCCACTGGCAACCGTAGTGATTGGCGGGATTATCTCTTCAACATTACTAACTTTGGTGCTGTTACCCGTGCTTTATCGTTGGATAAATGAAAAGAAAGTTTCTTAATCCAATAGATTAGTCGATTTACAGCAGAGATATTGGCTGTTATCCAATATCTCTGCTCATCATAAATAGAATAAGGAAAATATTTTATGTCAGAACATCATGATCATAGCCATGCGGTTGTTACTGAAGAAAATAGTAAGAAGTTAATGGTTGCCTTAGGTTTAACGACTACTTTTTTAATAGTAGAAGTTGTCGCTGCTTTTATTACCCAAAGTTTGGCTTTGTTATCTGATGCAGCTCATATGTTTACTGATGTAGCCGCTTTAGCTATTGCTCTTGCCGCTATCAAAATTGGTAAAAAAGCCGCAGATGATAAAAGAACTTTTGGCTATCAGCGATTTGAAATTTTAGCGGCTCTGTTTAATGCGGTGATGCTTTTTGTGGTAGCAATATATATTGTATATGAAGCTTATCAACGTTTTACGAATCCTGCTGAAATTCAAAGTGTTGGAATGATGATTGTCGCGGTCATTGGTTTGGTCATAAATTTGATTTCAATGAAAATCCTTTCTGCTAGTGCTGAAGGAAGTCTAAATATAAAAGGTGCATATTTAGAAGTTCTTAGTGATGCTCTAGGATCGATAGGCGTGATTATCGGAGGAATAGTTATTTATTTTACCCAGTGGATGTGGGTTGATACCGTAATCGCTGTGTTAATTGGCTTCTGGGTCTTACCTCGAACTTGGATTTTATTAAAACAAAGTATTCATATTCTGCTTGAAGGAGTTCCTGATGAGATTGATATTGAGTCGTTAAGAAATGATTTATTGAAGCTAGAGGGCGTTGAAGGGATTCATCAGTTGAAAGTCTGGGCTATATCCTCAAGAAATATTCATTTAACTGCTCATTTGGTTGCTCCGAATAGCAATACAGATCAACTCTATCAAAAGGCCTTAGAAGTTCTAAAACATAATCATAATATTACTGAAATTACGTTACAAATAGAAAATACGAAATGTAATACATTGAACCAACATAAACACTAATTTGGACTTTAGTCTTCATATAGATGTTTTGTGTAACTTTAAAGTATGCTTCAATCTGACGGCTGCGAACCGCCAGGAACAGGCGCAATGTCAGATTCTGTCGCGGCCTTGGCGCGTGCCTGGAAGCGTTCATAGCAATCCAGCCCGCAGAAATGTTCGACGTATTCCGCGCCTTCCGGGGTGAAGGCGGCATCGAGCGGAATTTCTTTGCAGCATACGCAGCAGGTGGTGCAACTGGCAGTGTTCGGGGCGTTTGCGTTCATGGTGGTACTCCTCCAGATTGGTAGCGAAGCTCAAAGCTGCCCACTCTCGGCTGGCTGGGAAGCGGTCATGATCTTCCCTTGAAGGCCCGCAGCAGCCGCGTCACAGACAGGACAAACAAGCCGGTCAGCGTGAGGGCTGCAATACCCCAGTGCTCCCCGATGAACGCGCCGGCCGTCGTGCCGGCTAGCACAATGGCGAGAATCGGCAAATGGCAGGGACAGGTGAGCACGGCCAGCGCGCCCCACAAGTAGCCGGTGATCGGTTTGTGCGTCTCAGACGGCAAGTGCTCTGGGCTGTTCATGGCAGACTCTCCGCGTGCTGTGCCGGTTCGGTTGGCATGGCGGCCAGTTGCATTTCGAGGCTGGCCAGGGCCTCGCGCCGACGCTCGACGAGTTGCCGCAACACGGCAAGCTGCGCAGACGCACCGTCACCGTCCGCAGCATCCAGCGCCCGGCACAGCCGCGCCAGTGCGTCCAGGCCGATACCCGCTTCGAAGGCAGCCCGTACAAAGCGCAGCCGTTGCAACGCGGTGTCATCGAACAAGCCGTAGCCGCCCGTGGTGCACGCGACCGGCCGTAGCAATCCGCGCAGCAGGTAGTCGCGCACGATATGCACGCTCACCCCGGCATCAAGGGCCAGCCGGGACACTGTGTAGGCGCTCATTGAACACCTCCTTTTCCTCATCCGGCGCAGCACGAAAGCTGCTTCACGTCCTTGCTGAAGGTCTGCGCCGCGAGCTTCAGCCCTTCGACCATGGTCAGGTAGGGGAACAATTGGTCGGCCAGTTCCTGCACGGTCATACGGTTGCGAATGGCGAGCACCGCCGTCTGGATCAGTTCACCCGCTTCCGGGGCCACCGCTTGCACGCCGATGAGCCGTCCGCTACCTTCCTCGATGACCAGCTTGATGAAGCCGCGTGTGTCGAAGTTGGCAAGCGCACGCGGCACGTTGTCCAAGGTCAAGGTGCGACTGTCGGTCTCGATCCCGTCGTGATGTGCTTCCGCCTCGCTGTAGCCCACGGTGGCGACCTGCGGGTCGGTGAATACCACGGCCGGCATTGCGGTCAGGTCCAGGGCCGCATCGCCGCCAGTCATGTTGATCGCAGCACGGGTGCCGGCCGCTGCCGCCACATAGACGAACTGAGGCTGGTCGGTGCAGTCGCCAGCCGCATAAATGTGTGGCGTACTGGTGCGCATGCCCTTGTCGATGACGATGGCCCCCTGCGCATTGGCAGCGACTCCCGCCGCTTCCAATGCCAGGCTGCGCGTGTTCGGTGCCCTGCCAGTGGCGACCAGCAGCTGGTCGGCGCGTATTTCACCGTACCCGGTGGTCAGCACGAATTCGCCGTCCACATGCGCGACCTGGCTGGCTTGCGTGTGTTCCAATACCTTGATCCCTTCGGCACGGAACGCGGCTGTAACGGCCTCGCCGATGGCCGGGTCGTCGCGGAAGAACAGCGTGTTGCGAGCTAGGATCGTGACCTGGCTGCCCAGCCGGGCGAAGGCTTGCGCCAGTTCCAGCGCGACCACCGACGAGCCGATCACAGCTAGGCGTTCGGGAAGGGTGTCGCTGACCAGGGCCTCGGTCGAAGTCCAGTAGGGTGACTCTTTCAGGCCCGGAATCGGCGGCACGGCCGGGCTGGCACCCGTGGCGACTAAGCAGCGGTCGAAAGCTACCACGCGCTCGCCACCATCGTTTAAACGGACGACCAGGCTCTGCTCATCCTTGAAACGCGCCTCACCATGTACAACGGTGATGGCCGGGTTGCCGTCCAGAATGCCTTCGTACTTGGCATGGCGCAGTTCTTCGACGCGCGCCTGCTGCTGGGCCAGTAGTTTGCTGCGGTCAATCGCAGGCACAGTCGCCGCGATACCGCCGTCGAACGGACTTTCCCGACGTAAATGGGCGATGTGGGCGGCGCGAATCATGATCTTGGACGGCACGCAGCCGACGTTGACGCAGGTGCCGCCGATGGTGCCGCGCTCGATCAGCGAGACGTGCGCGCCTTGCTCGACGGCCTTCAGTGCTGCCGCCATTGCCGCGCCACCGCTACCAATGACGACGACCTGCAACGGGCGTTCGTTGCCACTGGGCTTATCAGCGGCCCCTATCCAGCCGCGCATCTTGTCGAGCAGGCCGGCGCGGTTGTCCGTCGGTGGCGCATCGGCAAGCGTTGCCTCGTAGCCCAGTCCGGCCACGGCGGTAGTCAGCGCATCCGATGACGTGCCCGCCTCAATGGCGAGTTGCGCTGTGCCCTTCGGATAGGACACCAGCGCCGATTGCACGCCGGGCACTTTCTCCAAGGCTTCCTTGACGTGAGCCGCGCACGAGTCGCAGGTCATCCCGGTGATTTTCAGGGTGGTCATGTATTTTTCCTTTTCTGTGGTGGCTACGGCTGTTGCCGTCAGCCACGTTGTTCTGGCAATTCACAGCTGTCCGGCCCGCAGCGGCGATGTGCTGGCGAGATGAAATCCCAGACCGACACCCCAACCATCAAGGCCAGGCCGACATAGAGCAGTCCACCGCTCTGCCAGCCGTAAGCCCGCATTAAAAACACCGCTGCCAGCACCAAGATCGGGCCTATCGTGCCGAGCGCCGTGCGTCGCCACTGTCGATGATTGAGCCAAGCGATAGCATTGGCGAGTAACGTGATGCCGGCGAACATCGGCAGCAGGATGCCAATGAATAGCCCCTCGTACTGGCTCAAGAAGCCCAGTCCGATGGCCGCGCCAAAGCTGGCGATGGCAGGAAAACAGGCGGCGCAGCCCATCGCGGAAACGACGCTGCCGAGCGCGCCGGTTTTGCCAGCGATGCGCGTGATGAGTCCCATGTGTCGCTCCCGAGTTCGGTTAACGGATCAGCGTTTGAGGCTGGACGGATAGCCCGCGTCCTCGGTCGCCTTGGTCAACTTCTGGACGTTGGTCTTGGCATCGTCGAAGGTGACGACGGCCTGGCGCTTGTCGAAACTTACGTCGGTCTTGCTCACGCCCTCAACCTTGGAAAGCGCGTGCTTGACAGTGATCGGGCAAGAGGCGCAGGTCATGCCAGGCACGGACAGCGTGACGGTCTGAGTGGCGGCGAACACGGGGGCAACGAAAGCGGCGAGAGCGAGGGAGGCAAACAGCTTTTTCATGATGAACTCCTGATTAGTAGAAAAATGGCATGACGTAGGGAAAACCAAGCGCGACCAAGACCAACACGGCGACGAACCAGAAAATGAGCTTGTAGGTGGTGCGCACTTGCGGAATCGCGCACACCTCGCCCGGCTTGCAGGCTGCGGTCGGTCGGACGATGCGCCGCCAGGCAAAGAACAGTGCAACCAGCGCCGCGCCGATGAAGATCGGCCGATACGGCTCCAATACCGTCAGGTTGCCGATCCATGCCCCGCTGAACCCCAAGGCGATCAAAACCAGCGGCCCCAGGCAGCAGGCCGACGCAAGAATGGCGGCCAGCCCACCGGCGAAGAGCGCGCCGCGCCCGTTTTGTGGTTCAGACATACGCTTGTCCTTTCAAATTTGGTTTGGATAGCTTAAGCTTACTTCCGTAGTTATGTACGGAGTCAAGCGATATGCAAATTAATTTTGAGAATCTGACCATTGGCGTTTTTGCCAAGGCGGCCGGGGTCAATGTGGAGACCATCCGGTTCTACCAGCGCAAGGGCCTGCTGCCGGAGCCAGACAAGCCCTATGGCAGCATTCGCCGCTATGGCGAGGCGGATGTAACACGAGTGCGGTTCGTGAAATCGGCCCAGCGGCTGGGCTTTAGCCTGGACGAAATCGCCGAGCTACTGCGGCTGGAGGATGGCACCCATTGCGAGGAAGCCAGCGGCCTGGCCGAGCACAAGCTCAAGGATGTGCGCGAGAAGATGGCCGACTTGGCACGCATGGAGGCCGTGCTGTCTGAACTGGTGTGCGCCTGCCATGCGCGGAAAGGGAACGTTTCCTGCCCGCTGATTGCGTCACTGCAAGACGGAACGAAGCTCGCTGCATCGGCGCGGGGGAGTCACGGGGTGACTACGCCTTAGCGTGCTTTATTTTCCGAATTCTGAGACGACCCCTAGATGCCTGGTCAAGACTGCATACTTGCAGTTTTGACGGCACTGTTGCAAATAGGGATCTGAGTCAATGATTTTCCCTTCAAAAAAGCTTAGAGACCGAAAACTCTATTTACTAGCCAAACTTCTCCTAGAATATTACCGTTATAAAATAATGAAGCTTGTCCTTTGCGTAGAGCACGCATAACCTCAATTCCTTTAATTGTGGCATAAGCCGTTTTCATAGACTTGAATCCCAACGTAGCCTTGATGATCCGTTTGAGCTTGCCATGATCACATTCAATCACGTTATTCTTGTATTTAATCTGTCGATGGTCCAGGTCTTCAGGACACTTTCCTTCCTGTTTTAGTCGCGACAAAGCACGGCCATAGGTATGAGCCTTATCAGTGTTTATGACTCGTGGAATCTGCCATTTTTTGACATGATTCAAAATCTTACCAAGAAAACAATAAGCTGAATGGGTATTTCGTCTAGCAGAAAGATAGAAATCAAGAGTATGGCCACGTTGGTCAACTGCACGGTATAGATATGCCCATTTGCCATTCACTTTTACGTAAGTTTCATCCAGATGCCATAAATGTCGATCTGTAGGATTACGCCAATACCAACGTAAACGTTTTTCCATTTCTGGAGCATAACGCTGAACCCAGCGATAAATTGTGGTGTGATCAACATTCACTCCACGTTCAGCGAGCATTTCCTGAAGTTCACGATAGCTGATGCCATATTTACAATACCAACGAACAGCCCAAAGAATGATTTCACCTTGAAAGTGCCGACCGTGGAAGGGATTCATCTGCTGTATCTCGAAATAAATAAGATATTTAGCTTATCATGTCAGCCTATTTGCAACAGTGCCCATTTTAAATGGTTTATCGCATAGACATTTTAATTGGTGAATAACAGTCTTTTTAAATAGTGTTATTTATCATATACTTGACACAATAAAACCAAAACCAAAAAGATCAGAAAACACACGCTTTCACAACTCGTGTTTTTTTAAGCAGATTTGTAATCTTTCGCCAATAAAATCGTCTAAAAAATGCTCAATTTTGGCATTTTCCCAATGTTCTCAGCTCTTCTAGGGCGAAAACTATCCCCAATTGCTGTGGATGAAATTTAGGCTATTTTGTACGCTTTGGCTCACATCAATCTCGGCCCTTTGCGGCTATCTGGAACAGTAGAATTTTCATATGATTAAGTGGTCAGGAACAGGAAGTTCCATATAATTAAAAATAAGCACCAGGATGGCGCTATATAAGACACGCAAGAGCACAGAGACCTAATGTTCCAATAAAAAACCCTGGCAGGATGCCGGGGTTTTTTATTGCCTATCATTTCTCATTTGCAAAACAAGCATAATGCCTCTAAAATATAGACTATAATCTATATTTTGGTTGTGGTATGTGGACAGTCATTACGACAGATCTATTTAATCAGTGGCTTGAACAGCAAGATGAATCTACTCAAGAGAAGGTCCTAGCTGCCCTGGTTGTTCTACAGCAGCAGGGGCCGAGTTTAGGCCGCCCTTTAGTAGATACTGTGTATGAGTCTAAATTTACCAATATGAAAGAACTGCGCGTTCAACATCGCGGTAGACCCTTAAGAGCTTTCTTCGCATTTGATCCCTTACGACAGGCTATTGTTCTATGTATTGCTGATAAAGGCGGTAAAAAGCGTTTTTATAAAGACATGCTGGATATTGCAGATGAACAATACCAACTTCATCTCACTACCCTAGGAGATAAATCTAATGGCTAAGACTCTGCAAGAATTGTTAGCTAGCCGCTCTCCAGAGAGCCAAGCCCGTATTCAAAAAATGGCTGATGAATTACTGCTAGAAAATCAGCTTCATCTTATTCGTGAAGAACTCGAAATTTCTCAAAAAGAGCTTGCTGAAACTTTGGGAATAAAACAGCCATCGCTTTCAGCAATAGAAAATCGTGGCAATGATCTTAAGATTTCAACCTTGAAAAAGTATGTTGAGGCAATGGGAGGGAAGCTCCGTATTGATGTAGAGCTTCCAACAGGAAAACATATAGGATTCAACGTTTAACAATAAAAATGGGAGCTATAGGCTCCCATTTTTAGATTCGTATAACGTTGAACCCAACGGTAAATAGTCGTGTGATCAACATTCACACCCCGTTCGGCCAGCATTTCCTGCAGTTCACGATAGCTAATGCCATATTTACAATACCAGCGCACAGCCCAAAGAATGATTTCGCCCTGAAAATGCCGACCATGGAAAGGATTCATATGCTGCACCTTTAGCTAAAACAGTCTTCAGCTTACCATTCGTGGTTATTTGCAACAGTGCCGATTTTTTGAAAAAAGCATAGGTCTAGATAATCAAGCTAGATTTTTTAAAACTCCACATTGGTCAATTGTACATAAACCATCACAAGTACCTCTTAAATCAGATAGTTGTTCAATAAGCTTTTGTTGCTTGATTATATTTTCTCTGATAGCACTGACATGTAAGTCAATTAACTCATTCACATCTGAACAATTTTTCTCAGGTTTGTCTTTATAGGTAAGTAATTGACGAATTTCATTCAAACTCATATTTAAAGTTCGGCAATTCAAAATAAATTTAATTCGCTCAACATAGCCTACATCGTAAAGGCGGTAATTTCCTTCCGTTCTTTCCGGTTCCGGAATTAAACCTTCCTTTTCATAAAACCTAATTGTTAATACTGAACATGAGGTTTTTTTAGAGAGTTCACCAATTTTTAAATGCATTGAGTTAGTATTTCCAAAGATTCTTGACTCTATAGTAACTATAGGGATTCTAATATTCAAAGTTTATAATTTTTTTAATGGGTATAATTATGAGTGGTTGTGGATGTAGTAAAGAAACACCATGCGAAGATAAGAAATCTCAACAAGAAAATCATCCATCAATTGCAGAAGCAAACAATAACACTAAATATAAAAAAAATGGAAGAATAATTTACTAAGTTATTGTTTTTAAGTTGATCCTTGTTTTATATGGGGGTGATAATAACTTCTGATTACTAGTTTTTACCTTAAATATACCGATTGAAAGATTCATTTAAAGGCTATGAATACATGAGTTTTACAGTTTGGCTAGGTCAGCATGAGTACTTTTCACAAGATTTAAGATCGACCATGAACGTGATTAAGTTATAGGGGATTGATGAAATAGTTTTTATGAATTTCTGGCTTTCTGGGCTGATTTTATCAAATTCATGTCTATGCAAAATTGCGACATATTTCTCGTGCTGGTAGTTATCCAGAGTTTGGTCTGCATCTATCCATAGTGCAGACCTTTTTTTGGTGACAGTTTTTTCTTAGTGATTTTCGATCTGGATGTAGTGATTTCACGTTTGCAGAATATATCTTAGCGGTGATCCATCTAATATTCGTGATTATAAAGAGAGCTAATTCACAGGTTCTACAGATTATGTAGCGACTAACTATATCAAAGTCTATTTGCAGTTGATGGTTGGCGCTTAGTTTATATTTACGCTTAGGTTTCAGTTAAAAAATCAATATTCTGTTGAATCCGTGATTGAATCATCTGTAGGGTAGATTCTCGAATTTGATGGGGATACAGGCGCTGCGCAATTTGACTAAATTGAAGTGCAATTTCACGCATGGTCAAGATGATCTCATCGACTTCTAGAGTAGTCAGATTAGCTTCTGAAGTACCGAGTTTATGTATGTCATTTCGGGAAATATTGAGCGCTTCTCCCATAATGTCCATTTGATGATAACCACCTGGACCCTCGCAGAAGGTCACATCATAGGCTGGAGCCAATTTCCATTGACCATTTTTCTCCATGAGAAATGAAAAGTTCTTAGTATGGTCATCCCGATTATTGAAAAGCACATTAAACACAGCACGTTTAAAAGCATGCAATCTTTCTCGTACATCTTGCGTACACATCAAGGTTGCCCGGAGAAAATTGCGATAGTCTAGGCTACCTGGAACTTTATAGTCTGCTCCTGTATATGCAGCCAAACTCTGCATTGGAATCCGCATACCATTTTGACGATCGAATCGTTTAGAAGCAAAAGCCGTTAAACCATTGGGCAAATTAAAGAAATGGGTATCTGGAGTCTCAATTGCACAAAGTCGCAAACATTCTGCATAGACGGCTTCAATGGCGCAGACTTCAGGATGCTCTTGCTGAGCAGGAAACTTAATCAGCCAGGCTTCATGTTGATCAGAATCTTGAGTCGAAAACTCTAAATTGACAGGATCTCGGTAAACCAACGCTTTTGGTCTGGCACCTTGAGGGGAGCCACCCATGACCAATAAATGCTGTAGAAATTCACCACCTTCACCTTTGAGTACTTCTTGAACTTCCTGGGCCAGTTGTTGTAAAGGGATATTTTCTGAGGTTTGCATGTCAGCAACACAAGGTTCAAAGGAGAGGGCACCCATTGCGTGACTACTAATATAGGTCAGACGCTCCAAAGGTCCAATTCGTGCTGAATTTAAGCCAATTTTTTTGAAATATCGATCCATCAACATCATGCCCCAACCATCTGGTAAAGCGTCATAGACTGGACCTGGGAGTCCCATTTGATGAGTAGGAAAACCTTGTCTGAATGGTAGACCTTTTAAAGGCAGCAAGTAAGAAGAGAGCTCAACACCTTGCTGTATTGCTTCTGGACTATATTCAAAAGCAATGGTGGGTCTACCTGTCGTGGCTGTTGAACTAATCAGCGTTCCCCATAACCATGATTCGCCCCAACCGTTGTAATAAACATTAAGTCTATTGAGCATTATCCCTTCCTCTTAATACGGTGGCGCTTACTTTGACTCTCATAGCGAAGAATGTCATTCACACTGTTAAGCTGAGGTTTAAATAGTTCCTGAAGTTCGTTTAATCGACCCAAGACCATTGCAATACGGACTAAATTTTCAACAGATACATTTCGTCCCGCTTCAAGATTCGAAACTGTATTCACGCCGACACCAGCGCGTGCTGCTACCTCAGCTTGAGACATCTCCAGAAAGAGTCGTTGCTTACGTAAACGCTCACCTAAAAGAGTCACAACTTCTTCTGGTTTAGTGAAATATAAATCCATTAAATTGGGTCTTAAGAATGAATAATTTAATTAAATCACAAAATAATGGAATTAATCTATAGCTATAGTGTGGCTAAGGAGGGCTTTGTTGCACAGCACATCAGAAGGGTAGGTATAGTCCTTGGGTATCGGTTACAGAAAATCATCAGGATGTACTTTGACTGATTGTTGATACGGAGATTTCAGTATTTTCATTTTTCCTAATAGGTCACATTACTTAGAAAGGGTTCTTCGAAAATTAGTTCATACTTTAAAAATCCTATAAATATTGAGGATATTTTCTTAATGCTTTCAATATAGCATGCGGCTATATGTAACTCGAACGGGCTTAATCTGCCTTTCAGTATAAATTTTTTGGGCGTGAGAGGGGAGAGGTGTGAGGGCAAGCAATTTATATCGTGGATACTTCTAAATTACTTATGTAATAGAAGGTGGTAAACATGGATTTAGAGGTAATAACACTAAATATAAAAAAATTGGAAGAATAATTTATTAAATTATTGTTTTTATGTGGTTATTGGTGATGTTATGAATAATAATAACTTTTTTCTTGATGAATTTTACCTAAAAAAATTGATCAGATAATTTTCTTTAAATGTCATGCATACATAAATTTGACAGTTTGAAGGGATCGGTATGTGCATTTTTCACAAGGTTAAAGATCGACCATAAATGTGATAAACGGCAGAGGATCATTGAAAAATGAATGGATTTAAACACTACATGTATGCACGAAAAAAAGTATCGCTGCGGTTCTGCTGACAGGCTGTATTGAGCATTGAATGCAAATGATGTAGTAATTGTCTACAGGCTATAGGACCAGCATGAAGAAGAATGAAATGTAGTTGCCAATTTATAACCTTGGTTGAAAAGCATAGCATTGTTATTCGGAGAAGTGAGGTAAGCCATCCTTCTCTTATTCATTTAAAATGATTCTTACTCAACTGATCTCGACTCATGGGCTGGTTCCAATTAGACGGATAATAACTTCCATCCCCTATCTTTTTCTTACCACATTTCTTGCATTTAATCCCTTCTTTGGAGATTTGATTCAGCATCACTGTTGTCGGTTGAATCAAATCAATGACATAGTTCGTTGGTTCAGGAAAAGCAGAAGAGGCTGCTTTATTGCAAAAGAGAACATTCGGATCAAATGGATTGGATTGCACAAAAGCCATGATACAGCCACAGAGTAATTCACCTGCATGTAATCTGTATGAACCGTACCGGGTTTGTCGGAGACTCAATATTCTGAGAGACTATTCCGATGAAAAAACCAACCTATACCCCCGAAATTAGAGAAAGAGCGGTTCAATTACTAATTGAATCTGAAAAAGATTATCC
>NZ_JBWZQN010000065.1:0-18655 GCF_056724605.1 Prolinoborus fasciculus
TTAGCAACAGGAGGTGTTGCTGAATATATATCCATGTTCATGGATTAAGTCCCCACTTGTTTTTAGGTGGGAACTAAATTAAGGCTTATAGGATCGCTTGGTAAGGCTGTGTTAGCCGGATGCTTACGTACATTGGTATCATTAGTGCTTATAAGATGGCGATTAATGAGAAAACAGAGTTCTTAAACAAAGCATTTTCTGAAATAAAATTATCAGGTTTAGTTTTACTACTATTCCTTAGCTTGATTTTTGTTAGTAATGTATTCTGTTCATAATTAACATCTAGGAATAAATCATGAGTAACAATAAACCACCTGAATATGTACCGCCACCGCAAGCAGAACTTGTAACAAAATCTAAAGATAAGCCTGCTAAACCCAAGTAATTAGTTTTATAAATAAACTCACCAATCGGTGGGTTTTTTTTATTGCCCACAGAAAGGTGATGTATGTGCTGTAAAAGCTGCTGTGCCTGCTCTTGTATAAAAAGTTCGGGCTATCAACCTAAACCAAGACCAATTCCACCAGATGTAAAAACGCCAGCAATAGTCATTTCTCCACCAAAGAAACCATAGCAGACCACCGTAGAGTGGTTTTTTATTGAGCTCAATTTATGAAACTCATTTACCAACTGAAAATTGGTGACTTTGCACCAAGCGAAAGTACACGCTCATTTACTCAAGAAGGGTATCTGAAATGCGTCAATGTACGTTTGGCCAAAGCACCTCAAGTACGTCAGTACTACGCCTATGAATTTCCAAATTTGGAAGGTTTCACGGCGGATCAGACCATCAATGTCTATGTGGCAGCTGAGGATCTTTTTAAACCGGATGTGATGAAAGGATTCGACGGCGTAGATGCTACGGACTATCACCCACCTAAAAATGAAATCAATGCCTCTAACTGGAAGGAATACCACATTGGCGAATGTGAAAACGTACGCCAAGAAGGTGATTTCATGGTCGGTGATCTGATCATTAAAGATCAAAACAGTATCAATGCTATTCAAAACAATGAGCGTGTCGAAATCTCATTGGGCTATGGAGCTGATCTTGTGCTTGAACAAGGTACAGCACCAGACGGTACGCCGTATCAAGCCCGGTTTATTAATTTTAAAGGCAATCACGTGGCGCTGGTGAAATACGGTCGCTGTGGCGGTGATTGTCGCGTCGGTGACCATAAACCAAACCCAAAGGGGAAAAAGATGGAAATTAAAGTAAACGGTATTCGCTTTGAGATTGGTGACAACCAAGCGCTAGCTGATGCTGTAAAGCAACAAGAAGACCAACTCGAAAACTTGAAAGCAGCAAAACTTAAAGTCGGTGACAAACAATTTGCCATCGGTGATGAATTGCCAGCTGTTCAGGCAGTGGTTGATACCTTGCAGACTGAAAATGCACAGCTTAAGCAGAAAGTTGGTGATCTGGAGCAAAACCAAATGACACCTGAAAAACTTGATCAGGTCGTAGCAGAACGCGCGTCAGTGGTTGCGGACGCCGTTGCCTTGGTACCAGGTATCAAAACTGAAGGCTGTTCATGTGAGCAAATCAAACGTGATGTGATTGCAGCTAAAGCAGGTGACACATTGGTGACCGCTGTACTTGGTGGTGTCGCCGTCGGTGATGCTAAACCTGAACAGATCGACACGGTATTCCGTGCACTGTCAGCAGTGAAGTCGACCACACCAGGCAATGCAGTCGGTGATGTATTACATCAACAGCAACAACAGCAAAACAATAATCAGGACCCTAAAGAAAATAAGGGTTATGACAAGTCTGCTGCATACAAAACAATTTAAGGAGAACTTGAATCATGGTTCAGCAATTAAATGCGGTAGTCGGTCAGCGTGGCCGTTTAACTGCCAAAGAAGTTGTACTGTCATTACCGCTTTCAGGTCTGACTTTAGTCAATGACGGTGATGTGGTTGTCCGCACGACTGATGGCAAATCTGTAACGGCTGTGGCAGGTGCTACACCGACACGTTTTGGTGTTGTAGTACGCCACGGCGTTGGCAAGACTGGTAAAGATGCTGCAGGTAAAGAAGCCTATAAAGCAGCTGATATGGTGCCAGTCATGTTTGAAGGTGCTATTTGGGTCAAGCCTACAGCGCCAATCACTGACATTACTGCTGCGGTTTACGTAAAAAATGCAAACGGTACCACAGCAGCGCCGTTGGGTTCTTTGTCGAGCTCAGCAACTGACGGAACAGTATTACCAGGTGCAGCATGGGAAACCGTGACAGGCGCCGATGGTTTAGCCCTTCTTAATCTTCGTGGAGCTTAATAACACATGAGCAAATTAGCAAAAATGAAAGCGCGTTTAACGCCGATTTCACATGCCATTCAGGCACAAGTTGGCGATGCGTTCAACATGGATGCATTGGCACAGCTCTTCGTAAAGATCGAAGAACAAAACGAAATTACACCACAGCTTGCACAGGTCCTTGACTACGCCAAGTTCATCCCAGTGACCGATGTAAATGCGGTTTATGGTGGTGGTGAAATCCTGTCTCGTAAAAAAGGCGTGGGTATCGGCGAAGACTATGCTGGTACTGGTGATGATATTCCGCTTGCAGAAGTTGAATACGATACTGTAAGCCTACCAGTGAAAGTCGGTGTGATTGGCTACCAATATTCAGTGGTTGAATTGGCGACCGCACAGCAAATGAACCTCACGCTTGAAGCGGATAAAGTTCAGGCTGCAAACTTGGCAGCTGAAAAGCACATGTCTAATGTGGCTTGGTATGGTTACACCAAAGCCAATGCCAGTGGACAGCTTGAAAAAGTGAATGGTTTCTTAAACCAAACAGGCGTGACCATCATGACAGGTCAGCATAATTGGGCTACGGCGGCCATTGAAGAAGTTTTATCCGACTTCAATAACTCATTGGCTGATTCGTCAGATTTGTTTGATGGTGATTCTTCAATTGAGCCTGACACTTACTTAATGGCATCAGCGCAGTACACTCACTTATCGACACGTGTCGTGCCAGATTCAGGTGGTAAAACATTCCTGAAGTACATTGAAGAAAACAATATCTTCTCAACTCAAGGCAAACCATTAGCCATCCGTGGATCTGGCCGTGGTAATGGTAAGGGTACCGCAAGTGCTGACCGTTCGATCATCTACCGCCGTGATCCATCATGTATCCAATTCAAAGGTAACAGCGTTGAGTTCTTGACGGCGCAACCGAAAGGCTTGGATGTGCTTGTACCTGGTCACTACAAATACCAGGGCGTTTGGCTGAAGCGTGTTGATTCGCTTCGTTACCTTGACCATGCATAAGGATTAAAACCACATGGCTAAATATTCATATAAATACAGCGGCTCTAATGCCGCTTTTGTTTTTGCTGGGGTAGCAACTTTACCAACAGGCATCGCCGTATTACTTGAAGCTGACCAACACAAGGCACTTCAAAAGAACAAGTTCGCTAAGCATTTGATTGATGCTGGTGAGCTAAGCATTGAAGAAATTGCAGAAGTTGGTGATTCAAAACCTGCTTCAGGTCGTGGTAAAGGTGCTCAAGCTGGCAAGCCTGATGATGGCAAAGGCAAGGGCGATAAATCCAAAGGGACTGACTTGACGATTGATGACGTTCGTAAAGCGCTGACGGATCTTGAAATCACCTTTGCTGAAGATGAAACTCTTGAGCAGCTGCAAGAAAAACTTGCTCAAGCCACTGAATAAGGTGACCTATGGACCCACAAGCTTTTAAGTTGAAGTTTAAGTACGACGCTGCGCTGATGAATCTACCCGATGCAGAAATTGCAGATGCGTTAGAGGAAGCGGATCTCGTTGTGAAGTCACTTGAATTTGGTGACCTGAAAGAACGTGCGGTGGGTCTATATGCAGCACATATTCTCAAGGTTGCACTCAAATCA
Organism: Prolinoborus fasciculus; assembly: GCF_056724605.1. The sequence goes on from NZ_JBWZQN010000065.1 coordinate 3,882, forward strand.
AAGTCAGGTAACAGCTTCTCAGATGCTTCGAGTATGACCATCGCAGGTCAGAGCGTGAGCTTTTCACGTTCTGGTACCGATGCGTTTTATAACCAAAGCATTTATGGTCAGCGTTACTTGGCATTAAAAAATTCAATTCCAATCGGCAATGATGGTACCAACCCTAATCGTTTGGGTGTTGGTGCTTTCGTTGTTTAGGAGCAAGGCATGTCATTTAAGTATCAAGCGCCTGATCATTTCAAAGCGACTTCGCTTGAAATTGCAGGCACCACATACAAGGTTGAAAAAGGTGTGATCGAGTCGGATAAAGACATTGTACACATCTTGGCACCACATGGTTTTAAACGTGCGGTACCTGAAACCAAAGCAGAATCCAAAAAGGAAACTGCTGCTGCAAAGTAGGTGATGTATGAGTAATTACCGTGTTGATGCTGATGTTGATTTTAACGAGGTCAATGAACGTGTACGTGCTGAAATACGGCGCACGGTAAATGCACTCACACTTAAACTTCAGCGCACTATTCAGGAAGACATGCTGACAGGTCAGCGCCTGAATGTGCAGTCTGGGCGTTTAAGAGGATCCGTTTCATCTAAGGTGGAAGAGGATAAGGACTGGATCGAGGGTACAGTCGGTGCTGGTGGTGCTTTGGTACCATACGCCTTTGCTCATGAATTTGGCTTAAAAGGTGCGATGGCCATTAAGGCGCATCTTCGGATGATCAAGAAAGTCTTTGGTCAGCCAATCACACCACGTCAAATCATGATCAAAGCCCATTCACGTAAAGTCGACATGAAAGAGCGCCGTTTTATGCGTGATTCATTGGATGAGGTGGCGAAGATCGTGCCGAAGAATATTGATGCTGCAATTGAAAGGGGATTGAGCAGTGAATAGTGAAGCCATTTACCAGGCATTGTTTAATCGCTTGTCAGGCATCGAGGGGATTAAAACCACCAGTCGCCGTTTAAAGCATTTCAATCATGTTGTACCTGAAGAGCGTCCAGCTTTATTCGTGACGCAAGGCAATCAAACCGAAGCACCAGTGAAAGGCTTGGATGCCAAGGTTGAACTTGAAGCGGAAGTGTACGTTTACATTCATGAATCAGATCCAACGATACCGCCGTCTGTACAGTTGAACCAGATGATTGATCAAGTACGTGCCAAACTTGCACCTGATCATCCTGACATCTGCGAATACCAAACCTTAGGGGGATTGGTCGAGCATTGCTGGATCGAGGGAACAATCGAAGTTTTTGAAGCAGTGGAAAACATGCTCGATGACCAAGGGATTGCCATTATTCCGATTCGGATCCTCACCACCACCTAAAGCAATTCACAAACTCCATGACCGCCAATACGGCGGTTTTCTCATTTTTAAGAGGTCGATATGGCTCAATATTTATTTGGTGCCGGTAAAATCTTTGCCACACCATTACAGGATGTGCACGGTAATCCAATCACCAATGGCACACCCGTTGAAGTGGGCGTACTGCAGTCAACGTCAGTTGATATCAGCTATGACTTAAAAGAACTCTATGGCCGTGGTCAGTTCGCCGTGGATGCCGCACGCGGTAAAGGTTCGATTAAGTGTAAAGCGACAATGGGTCGCATCAACGGCGCATTACTGAATTCCATTTTCTTTGGTGGCGTGGTCACTGAAGGTGGTATTACTGCAGTCGCACAAACCATCAATGGTGAAGTCGTTGCAGCCTCAGTAACACCTGTCGTTCCGAATAGCGGTACATTCGTGAAAGATTTAGGCGTGACTGATGCAAAAGCGATTCCATTAAAGCGTGTAGCGAGTGCACCAGTTGCAGGTCAGTACAGTGTGTCTGAAGCAGGTGTTTATACCTTCGCAACTGCTGATGTAGGTAAAACGGTATTTATCAGCTTTAAATACACAGCGACGGTGGCAGGTGCCAAGTCAGGTGTCGTAAGCAACTTGGATATGGGTTATACGCCTGAATTCAGTGTTGATCTATTCCGTGACTACAAAGGTAAATTCTTTGGTATGGAGTTCTTCCGCTGTGTCAGTAATAAGCTTGCGTTTAGCTCAAAACAGGATGATTACGATCTACCTGAGTTTGAATTCCAACCAATGGCCGATGATTTAGGCCGTGTTTTCAAATGGACTACTTCGGAGTAATACTAGATGCAATTTAACCAGGTCGAAAACCCACGTGGTAATCCGCTTAAAATTAATGGCCAGATTTGGATTTTTGCGCCGTTGTCCTTAGGTACTGCTGAAAAGCTGATGCCAAAGCTTAAAACCTTTGATCCAAGTGACTTTGCTTTAGTGGTGGATGTTGCGCATGGCTCTTTAAAGCGTAACTATCCTGACATTACACGTGAATTTGTTGCTGATGAACTGCTTGACGTTGGCCACGTGAACGCCGTATTTGAAACGGTCATGGGGGCTTCTGGTCTGGTTTATACAGGTGAAGACGAGCAGGCCACTGATTCGGGGGAATAGACTGGGAGGAGCTGTACACGCATTTGGTGCTGACTTTAGGCAAGGATTACGACTATGTGCGTAATGAATTGGATTTCCCAAGAGTCAAAGCATTGAATGCGTATCACAAGCAGTGTCCTCCCAGCCATGTTGGCATTCAGCGTCTGTGTCGGATCCTTGAGGCATTTATGGGGATTGATGACAGTACAGGTTCAGATGATCCGCAAACCGATGATGAAGATGATTTGTTTGCGGATCTGCAGAACTTTCCTCAGGGTGACTAAGGTTGCCCTGATTGATTTATATACTTGAGTTGGTTAAAGTTTGTGTGACTTATATAACAATCAACTGAGTTTTTATGAAAAATATTTTAATGGCAGGGGTAATTAGTCTTTTTTTAGTTGGATGTAGCAATCCAAAATCAGCTCAAATTCCTACAGATCCTGAAAAATGGGAAGAGCTAAAACCACAAATTGAAAAACTAAATGAAGAAGATAAAAAATTGCTTACTCAGTTCTTGATGCGTAAGGGAATGGGTGCAGCTTTTGGTGGAGATGGTATCGAACCTGGAACCACAGTTGGTGATGCTATTAAAGAACAACAAAAATGGCTTGAAGACAAAGATGCTAAGGAAAAAGCTCAGGCTGAATTAAAAGCAAAGATTGAAGCTGAAAATGCAGCTGTCAAAAAACAAATGGATGGAATTCTTACAGCAGCAATTGTTTCCAAGTCTGGGCATGCTCGTTATGAATATATTGATAAAATTACTGATATCGAATTCCAACTAGCTTTTGAAAATCATAGTGATAAAGATATTGCAGGATTTAAAGGGATAATATCTTTTAAAGATATGTTTGGTGACCCTATTAAAAATTTAACTCTTTCATACGATGATGGTGTTAAAGCGAAATCAATTGCCAAGTATGAAGGAAGTACGGACTATAACGAATTCATGGCAGAAGATACCAAGCTATTGAATACGGATTTAGATAAAATTAAATTTGAGTTTAAACCATCAGTTATAATGTTCACAGATGGAACTAAAATTGAATTAAAGCATTCAGAGCAAGATTAATTTCTATTTTTTAATTTACAAATTTTATTATCTGGAATAACCATGAAAAAAGTATTAGGGATAAGTTTCATTGCCTGTGCATTAACAGCTTGTGGTGGCGGTAGTGATGGTGATTCATACAATGGTGTAGACGGCGGAGGAAAGGATCCAGTAGTTAACGCTGAAACTTTAGGAGTATATACAGGTACTACAAACCAAGGTCAGGATGTAGTTGGATTAGTTGATAAAAATAAAAAGTTTTGGTTTTTATATACGCCACCCTATAGAAGTGGTGTAACCGGATTTATTACTGGTAATTTTACGGTCTCAGGGAATACTGTGAAAGCAACTAATGGTAAAGATTTCTATTTTGGTGGCTCTACTGTATATGACACAACCCTGAATGGAACAGTGGATGCTAAGAAAAGTTTAAATGGGACGATATCTTATTCGTCATCTAACCAAGTTTCTTTTAATACGGTTTATGATGCCCAGGCAAATAATACGAATGCGGATCTTTCTACTATTGCGGGAACCTATAGCGGTACATCGGCTATTGTACAAGGCATTGAAGGTGCAGGTTTAACAATCTCAAATACTGGAGCAGTGTCGGGCACCGGTCAAAGTGGTTGTAATTATTCTGGTACTGCTGTTGCTGTACCTGATGCGCCTTATTATTCAATCAATTTAGTTTTTGGTGGTTCACCTTGCTATTTAGCTAGACAAGAACTTAGAGGCGTAGCTTATTATGATGTAGCAAACAAGACATTGTATGCAGTAGCTGAAACAAGCAGTCGACAGAATGCTGTTTTATATTTAGGTGTTAAACGCTAAGTATATCCATCAATTTCAACCGCCTCACGGCGGTTTTTTTACGCCTGTGAGATAGGAATTATGAGCAACAATCGAGTGGAAGTGCACGTTGGTGCGAAGACTTCCGAACTTAAAAAAGGCATGAATGATGCTGAGAAAATCGTTAGTGATGGTGCTAAACGAATTGAGGATACTGGGAGTAAGGTTAAATTTAAGCTGGATTTCTCAAGCATTAAAACTGGTTTGGATGACATATCCAAGAATATCAACAATAGGTTTGAGGATATTGGCAAATCAATTTCAGGAAATCTGACTAAAAGTTTTGCCGCGATCGGTGTTGGTATAGCGGCTTCTGTTGGGACAGCAGTTATTGGATTGGCGTCATTAACGTCTGAAGTTGGTCGAGCATCTAAAGAATTGGAAATTCAAGCACGCTTGGCTAATACAACCACAAAAGAATTCCAAGAGTGGGCATTTGCCTCTAAATCAGTCATGGTTGAACAGGACAAACTATCTGACATCATGAAAGATGTGAATGATAAGTTTGGTGACTTCATGCAAACTGGTGGTGGAGAAATGGCTGATTTCTTCGAAAAAATTGCACCAAAAGTGGGGGTGACTGCCAAAGAGTTCCAAGGTCTTACTGGTCCACAAATTCTTGAAAAGTATTATCAAACGTTAGAGAAAGCGAACGTATCCCAAGCTGAGATGACTTTTTACATGGAGTCAATCGCTAATGATGCAACACTATTGGCACCATTGCTTGAGAATAACGCTGAGAAGTTGAAACAATATTCAAATCAAGCGCATGAGCTTGGCTTGATTATGGATCAGGATGCAATTGCGAAGACTAAGGAATTCAATACTGCGTTAAGTACAATTCAGCAAACTATAGACGGCGTATTCACAAGACTGGCTGCTCAAGCAGCACCAGCACTAACAAATCTAGCAAATGATTTCCTTGGTTTTGCATCAAGATCCAGAGAGGGTATTGATAGTGCAGTCACGGCGATAATCACAACATTCGAAAGCCTTCTCGATATTGTTCAAAGTCTATTTAGTACGATCAGTGGGATTTGGAGTGATTTAACTGCTGATATTGGTGATGGATCAATTCAACAAGTAGGGTTTATGGATCTAGTCGCTGGTGCGATGAATGGATTCGCAGCTGTGGCAGTTGGTCTGAAAGTTAGTATTGAAATTGCTTTTGCTGCTATTCGTGCGGTCGTTGCTACAGTGTGCCAAGCAATTAATATTTCAATGAACACTGTAATGAATGTATTTGGAGGATTCCGAGATACGATTCAATACGGTCTTGATGTCTTGTCCATCAAGTTTCAGACCTTTGGCAATGTTGTCAGCAATGTTTTGAACTTTAACTTCTCAGCTGCCAAAGCATCATGGGAAAGTGGTCTATCACAATTAGGTTCAATTACTGATCGCTATACAGGTCAGATGCAGTCGCGCCTAACCAATTTAAAAACAAGTTGGAATACCGGTGTAAGTAATACAGCTAATGCTTGGGGTACAGCAGGTTCAGCTATTGTGAACTCCGCAACAACGGGTGGGCAAAGACTTCAAAATCTGTTCTTAAAAAATCCTACTGTGGTTGGTTCTGCACCACCGCCTACACCATCACCGACATTTAACCCGGGTAAAGGTATTGGCACAGGGGTCAAAGACTCTAAAGGAAGTTCGGCAAAAGCTAAATCTGATGCTGATGAAAAAGCAAAGGAAAGAGCTGCTGAGCAAGCTGCTAAAGCACTTGCTGATATCCGATACAAGTTTGCGACAGAGGAAGAAAAGATTGCTCTAGATCTTAAGAAAGCTTTGTCTGATATCGAGAAATCAAAAGTCACAGATGCTGAGAAAGTAAAATTTAGAATTGTCGCTGAAAAAGAGGCAAGCGATAAAACAATTGCTTTGCGTGTTAAGGAATTTGAGGATATTAAAAAACTCAAAGAGCAACTCATTGAAAATGATCTACTCATTGCGCAGCGTTCCTATGAAATAGATAAAGCTAATATCCAAGCTGAATTTGATGCTAAAAAGATTTCAAATGTTCAAAAAGCACGGCTTGAAAAAGAGTTAGAAGACAAATTGCGTGAAATTAAACGCAGAGGGCTTGAGGATCGACTTGCACTTGAAAACCAAATGTCTGGTATCTCAGGGAAACAAGGCAATCAGAATCAGATTATGAACAATATTTCTGATTTGGATACTGATCAAAAGGTTTCCGATACCAAGCAAGTAGGAGTTCTTTCAGATGCTCAAATGAAAGACTTTGAAGATAAGTTTGGTGGTTTGACGTCACGTATGTCTGGACTATGGGACAAAGGCATTCAGTCTATGATGAATGGCACGCTGACATGGAAAAATGCCATGAATGCCATTTTCACGGAATTGGCAGGGGCATTTATCCAAAGCATGATCACGGCGCCAATGAAAAAGTATGCTGCAAGTCTTGCCACTCGTATGGCCATCAAACTCGGGTTTATCAAAACTGAAACGGCTGCCGAGGTTGCAGGTCAAGCCGCACAAACTGGCGCCGTAGTTGCGGGCGAAACTGCCAAAACTACTGCTACTGGGGTTGGTGTATTTGCACGTATCGGCATGAAGATCATGGAGACAATTAAATCAGTCATGATGTCAGCTTGGGAGGCGATGGCGAAAACCATGGCGTCCATTCCTTTCCCACTTAATATTGCTTTGGGTGCTGCTGCTTTTGCCGGAGTGGCGGGTATTGTCAGTAAGGTCGCATCCGCTCGGGGTGGTTACGATATCCCATCTGGCGTAAATCCACTTACTCAATTACATGAAGAGGAAATGGTTTTGCCTAAACAGCATGCCAATACAATTCGTGCCTTGGGTAAAAACTTATCTTCCGGAGCAATAGGAGGAAGTGGAGGAAGTACGGAACAACCAATCTACTTTAGCCCAACGATTCAGGCATGGGATTCAAAGGATGTGAAGCGTTTTATGAAAAAACATGGCCGTGAACTGGCTGAGAGTCTAAGCAGCTTCAATCGTAATTTTGGTAAACCATAAAAGGAGGGGTAAATGTCAGATGTATTGTTTCCTGAATTGCCAGGACTGGAATGGGATCTCAGCAAGAAACCCATTTTCAATACAAAGATTATGGAATCAGTGAACGGTCGGGAACTTCGAGCAAGTTACCAGGCCGTTCCGAAGTATGAAATATCTTTGTCATTTGGTTTTTTACGTGAATCGAAAGGGAAGAACGAATTACAGCAACTCGAAAGTTTTTTTCTAGAACGCCGTGGAGCATTCGATTCCTTTCTTTTCAAGATGCCTGAAGACTGTGATTACACGTGTTCTTACAGTGGTGACGGTAGTACGATAAGTTTTCAGCTGTATAAGCAAATGTACACATCACAGATTCCTTTAGTACATACCCAAGCTGAAACTGCATTTGAAGTCGATCCAGTATTTTGGAATGAGGATGATCAAATACCGTTTTGGAGTAATAACGACGATGATCTGTTTTGGGATGATACCACTGCTCAAGTTAGTAAATCAGGTGTGGTTACGCTTTCGAAGCCATTGAAGCAAGGTCATAAGTTTGAGGTGAAAGGGACGTATTACTACCGTTGTCGCTTTGCTGATGATGAACAGCAATACACCAACTTCATGAGCAAATTATGGAAAGCCAATAAGGTCGATATGATCGGTTCATTAGGAAATAAAGTATGAGAGCAGCTTCTCCACAATTAATTGCCTTGCTAGATGCTGATCAGTTTGTGATGGCAGATCTCTATACCATTACAACGGTGCAAGGCGACGTTTTTCGATACACGAATTATGACTTTGACCTGGTGGTTGCGGGTCAGGTTTATAACTCAGATGGCCCAATTATCAGCCGTGATGGAATCAGTCTTTCACTGGGTATTGAAGTCGATAATTTATCGATCAATATTGATTGTATTGACGATAACAAATGGAATGGCATTAATGTTGTTCAGGCGTTTCATAATGGCCAATTGGATGGCGCGCGTTTCAAGCTAGAGCGTATTTTTATGGATATGAATACGCCAACGGACACCAGTGCAGGGACCATCAAATTGTTTGAAGGTCGAATCATTGAGCCTGAATTAGATCGTAATTCCATTCAGGCCAGTGTTGCGTCAGATCTGGATGAATTAAATGTGCAGATGCCACGAAATCTGTATCAGCCAAGTTGTACAAATACGCTATTTGATACGGCATGCGGTCTATTACGTCAAAACTTTATGGTGCAAACGACGATTGAATCAGGCAGTACTGCAGCTCGAATTTTATGCCAGGTGAATCAGCCTCAAGGTTGGTTTACTCAAGGCGTAATTGAGTTCTTGGACGGTGGCAATGCAGGTTTAAAACGCACGATTCGCATGCATGAATCGGGTGCTTTGTTATTGACTTTGCCATTGTTGGAAGCACCGCAAGCAGGTCAACGAATCAAGGTTTATCCAGGATGTGATAAACGTTTGGAAACTTGCCAAAACCGTTTCAATAATTTCAGCCGTTTCCGTGGTGCGCCTTTTATACCAGTACCTGAAACCGCCGTTTAACTAAATTTGTATTAATCCATACCCAGCCTGAGTGCTGGGTTTTTTATGGAGTGAGAAAATGCCTTTACCTACCGCAGCAGAATTAACAGATCCAAATGCAACGAATACACAGATGAAGCAACGTCTAGGTCAGTTGGCTGAGAATGTAGAATCTAAAGAAGATTCAACCGAAAAAGCTAATACTGCTAAAAGTGAAGCTATTACAGCAGCGGCTACAGACGCAGCAACCAAAGCCAATGCAGCAGAGGCGAATGCTAAAGCATACTTTAGGAATAACGGCTTTGCTCGACTTGTGTTGGCTGCCTCGGGTTCAATTGATTACAACACCGAAACCAAAGAGCTGACTTTTTCAGGGACAATTCGAGTTGTTACTAATAACGAAACAACTCAAACATTAACTGTACCGCAAGTGCTGACATTAACATCAGTAGCACCTTATCGCATTGAATACTCTTTCGACACCAACACTTTACATGCAGTTAACTCTTCCTCAAACCGAGCTGCGAATCGCATAGTTCTTGGCTCTACAACTGTGGATGGTGGTTCTTTTAAAGCGGAAGGATTTCCTTTTACTTTAAATGGCAACCGTGTATTCCAATCTCATGTCGGCGAGTTAATTAGCACATCAGTCCCAACGCGAATCAATTTCAATAACGTAGATAAAAAACTGATTTTAGCCCCTGCTGTTCTCGTCAGGTCGTCAACTTACGCAGCCACGATTTCTTCTCTTTTCGGCCCCTCCAACCTAGAAGTGGCATATCCATCTGCAACAGGAATACGCAGGCTTGTATTTAATCTGGTTAGCAAACAATTTTCATTTGTTACTAATGATATAGTGAGTGCGCAAAACTTAATCGAGCTGGCTACTGTTGAATTTACCGCCGAAGGTGTAACCAACGTTAAAGGAATTGCGGATTATGGAATTAACGGTGTAATTCCACCAGCGTCTACAAATGCTGCTACTGCAAGCACAACAGCCACTTTAGCAGCATCAGACCCAAGTACTATTAATTTTGACTTTGAAAATAAAAAGCTAATCATGCCTGCCAACAAGGTTCGCTTAAACTACGATAAGATAAGTCTGTTCATTACAACCGATTTAGAGATCAACTTTGCGGAAACACCCGCTGATAGTTATTGGCATAAATTTATTTACAACAAAGAAACTAAGGTTTTTTCAGCAAAGCAGTTCAGTTCTTCTTTAGCAGATAATGAGATTGTTTTTGCGCTGATTCATCCAAGAACAAAATCTGTATTCGGTGTACCTGACTACTACATAAATGGAAAACCATCGAAAACTTTATTCCCTGCTGCTGAGTTTTTATATACGCTTTGCGATGATAAGCCTAGATACGAACAACCAACGCTTCCAGAGTTTAAAACTATTTTAGATGGTTTTGGAACTGACTTTACTAAGATTTACGATCTGTATGACGCGCTTGTTGCTGCGTACCCTGCGTATATTACAAAGTCAGTCATTGGTGTGGATGGATTGGGTAACGAAATCAACTCTTATCAGTTTAATACTGCGGAAGTTGATAACATTGGAGTTGCAAGCAACAAGCCTAAATACATTATTTTCTCAGGCATTCATGGGGCTGAGAAAGGCGGCATCTATAACACATATACAGCAATGCGTGAAATATGTGAGCGTTCAAGTACAGACGCGACATTGAAGGCATTAAAACATAGCGTGAATTTCATTGTTGTTCCTGTTTGTGTACCTTCGAGTTATATTCAAGGGACTGGTAAAAACCATAACGGCGTGAATATTGGTCGAAACTTCCCTACCGGCTGGTTTACGTCTGATCCGAGTTCGGTATCTTACGGTGGTGCAGCACCAGTTGATCAGCTAGAGACTCAAGCACTTGTGTCGTTGCTAGATCAAAACACTGACGCTTTGTGCTTTACATCACACCACAACTTTAGCTCTCTAACGTCCTCGATATGGATTTCTGCGAGAACAAGCGCGCAAGTCAATATGGGTAAAATGCTGATGCTGCATGAGACTTTGAGAGCTAAAGAGTTATTTAGCTTTATGCCTCAGACTGACGACTACTACATTGGATATGTTACTAATTCGGGATCCATCGGTATGCACGGAGGTGGTATGGAATCCTCCCATGCTCATGAACTTGGCATGTACGCAGCTACTTATGAGTGCGGTATGGTGATTCCACAAGAGACGGGGGATTCAGTCTACTCAAGTGCATTCGCAACTATTTCGGCGGAGGCTTTTATTAATTACTTATCTATGAGTGTTTCTAATGCTGTTGATTTTCACAACAGCAGACTGAGCTTCTATAGATAACCCAACAAACCCTCACCAACCCTGATCTTTAATTAGATCGGGGTTTTTTATTGGACTAAATATGAAAAATCATGAAGCTGTTAAAGAAGCCATGACTTGGCTAGGCACGCCATATCATCATCAAGGTCGTGTTAAAGGTGTCGGTGTCGATTGTGCAACACTACTTTGCGAAGTGTATGAAGCGGTAGGGCTGATTGATCATTACAACCCGGGACCATATCCACCTGATTGGCACATGCACCAGATGGGACAGCGCTATCTTGAGCATATTCAGAAATTTTGTGTTCAAGTGACAGATCCTCAGCCTGGTGACATTGTTCTTTACCATTTTGGCAAGTGTATCAGTCATGCTGCAATTGTCGTCGAGTGGCCAACGATCATCCACTCATATATCCATCAGGGGGTCATCCTTCAGGATGGAACAAAAGGAAGTTTAGCCCGGCGAATTGCCGGGTTTTATCGTTTAAGAGGGCTATAAAATGGGTGGTGTTTTTGGTGGTGGTACCGTCAGTACATCTGACAAACGTATCAATTCAATGCGTATCCAGCAGTCAGCCTATGGTCTTTGCCAACCTTTGGTTTACGGTAAAAACCGTGTTGCTGCTAATATGTTCTGGTATGGTGATTTCACAGCCACAGCTCATACAACAACGAAAAAGCAAGGTGGTAAGGGTGGTGGTGTAAAAACCAAAAACACGACTTATACCTATAGCGCGTCCTTCATGCTGGGGCTTTGTGAAAATAAAATCAAAGATATTGGGATTATCTGGCGTGACAAAGAACAGATTGTTCCTAAAACGGAAGGTGGTATTCAGCTTAAACCCATTGATCAGCTAGGGTTTGAATTATTTGATGGTGATCATAATCCTGTTTGGGGCTATCTCCCATCAAAGCATCCTGACCAGGCATTGCACTATCCATTTCTCGGTTATGTTGCATGTGCCAACTACGATCTGGGGGGGAGTGCCAGCTTATCGAATCACAATTTTGAAGTGATTAGCGATATTACATTCTCAGAAACGATTCAAGATGCCAATCCTGCAGATGTAATTGAAGACTTCATTACCAATCCAAGATATGGCGCATCACCCAGTCTGCAAATGGCAGATTTGTCTGAATTTCGGACCTACTGTACAGCAACCAATTTATTGATCAGTCCTGCTTTGACAGAACAGCGTGAAGCATTCGAAATCATTAATGAAATTGTTGAAGCGGTGAATTGTGCCGTGGTACCTAGTCCAGACGGTTTGAAGATCAGGTCTTATGGTGACAGTGTTGTCAGTGGAAATGGGGTAACGTTCGTACCTGATCTAGAGCCGGTTTATCACCTTACTGATGACGATTTTCTAGGTGAAGATCAGCCACTTCGGGTACGTCGAAGTCGTGATACTGATGCCTATAATCATTGCCAGATTGAATATGTAAACCGCTTCAATCAATACAATACTGAAACCGTTGAAGCTAAAGACCAGGCAAATATTGAAATGTTTGGTCTACGTACGCAAGATCCGGTCAAGCATGATTTTTTCTGTGAACCTAAAATTGCCCGTCATGCAGTGCAGTTGCTATTGCAGCGAAAACTTTACGTCCGTAATGAATATGAGTTTGAATTGGGCTGGAAGTATTGCCGTTTAGAGCCAATGGATATTGTGACGATCACAGATGAATCTTTAGGCTTGAATCGTTTCCCGGTGCGGATCACGCGTGTCGAGGAAGATGAAGACGGAATGTTGTCTATCACGGCCGAAGAGCTGGCTGTTGGATCTCGTTCTGCAGTTGAATATGATCTTCAATCATCTAATGGGTACCAAGGTGGAAATGAAGAACCAGGAAACGTGAATGCACCGAATATTTTTGAACCACCATTAGATTTGACAGGGGGTAAGAATCAAATTTGGGTAGCGGTATCAGGTGGAATTAATTGGGGCGGCTGTAATGTCTGGGTCAGCCTGGATAATACAACTTATGAAATGGTTGGTACGATCTATGGGTCTGCTCGATATGGTGCCCTGGTTTCAGCGATTGATGCAGATGATACCGAGATGCAGATTCAGTTGAATACATCCAGCCAGATGTTCAGTGGTACGATTGAAGATGCTGAAGTTGATGCAACTCTATGTAGAGTCGGTGAAGAATATATTAACTATATTGAGGCCACATTGAATGGATCTGGGTTGTATACATTGAGCGATGTGATCCGTGGACGTTTTGATGATGCAGGGCCACATAATTCAGGTGAATCATTTGTTCGTATTGATCGTGCTATTTTTAGCCATGATTACAATGAAAATATGGTTGGAAAACAGATTTATCTGAAGTTCACCAGCTTTAATGGATTGCAGCAAAAAGAACAGACTCTGGATGAGGTAGCCGCTTATAGTCACACCATTACTGGCAGCCGTCCATCTGGCGTAAAAGGTCTATCCCTTCAGTCAGCCTTTGAAGGTACAAGCTTTAAGGTTCAATGGCAAAGTGCAGCTGGTGCCACAGGGTATATCGTTCAGATTTGGTCGAATGGTGTATTGCTTCGTACAGTTGAAACGACGAATACCGATTATTCATACAGTATGGATGAAGCGAAAATCGACGGTATTCAACGTGCTTATACTGTACGGGTCGCAAGTAAAAACGGTTCGATTGTCAGTACCTTTGCGGAGCTGAATATCAGTAATCCGGTGCCACCACAATTGTTGAACGTCTACACATCTGCCACTGCAGATTCGATCACAGTGACTTGGATTCCAAGTGAAGTACCGGATCTGAAAGATTACCAGGTGTGGATCAGTACCAGTGCTAATTTTGATCCTGATTCAACAGAAGCACGTTGGACCGGTACCGAAAATGCTTGCACGATTACTGGCTTGCAATCGACGACCACATATTATGTGCGTGTTGCTGCACGAGATGTTTGGAAACCGACATCATGGAATTACTCGGCACGGATCACACAAGCAACAGCTGAAGCATAATCTATGGACAACTAACAGCACCTTTTTAGGTGCTTTTTTATTGCCAAACAATAGGGGTATGTATGACTAAAGGGGATGTATATGGACTTTCTTAGTCAAGTATTGGAAAGCATAAAGAACCATTCACACATCCTTTTTACAGGTGTGCTGGGTGCAACTTTTGGCTTTCTATTAAGCAAGGAGCCAAGCCGGGATCGCTGGATAGGGTTCTTTGCAGGCTTCATTTTATGTGTGGTCTTTGCTGAGCCAGCAAGCTTATTTCTTGCTAATGGCAAGTACCCTGAGCTATTTGGTTTTGTGTTGGGTGCTGCTGGTAAGAGTACAGCTGAAGCATTATTAAGTTTGGCTCGATCAAGACTTCTTGGTTTAGTCAAAAAGGAGAATGAAGATGCTGCTAATCATAAGTAAGACGGCATTGGTATTGTTTCTGATTTCGTTTGGAATCATGGTATTCCATCCAAAAATTCAACTACCAAAGCACATCTGTCAACGGCATTTTAAAATTGACCCCTTTTACCTTAAAAATGGCGAAGTAAAATTGACCCCTTTGATCTCGTATTAAGTTTCAACCTGCGGCTGAATCCCAATTCTTTTTTTATCCTTCAAACG
>NZ_JBWZQN010000066.1:0-18431 GCF_056724605.1 Prolinoborus fasciculus
GAAAATGTATATCGTTGGCAGAAGAAATTATTTAGACCAATTATCAAAAACTTCATTGATGACTTTATTCTCGATAAAAATCATCTGCTGCCACAGAGAATCTATAAATAATAGTGCGTAAGTCCTAACTGATTTTATCAGCAGCAGAAGATGCCGATAATGCAGGCTTCGCCAGATAGTGATTGCTTTCCGATGAAGCCGTAGCGGCAGTTTTTTTCTTCAGGCGGGCGTCATGTTGCTGTTGCTGGGTCTTCCATTCCATATAATCGGTCGCAGTCGCATGCGCTGTTCCGATAAAAATAAAGCCCAGCCAGCAACTCAGAAGAAGATTAATCCACGTTCGACCGATTTGATAAGGTATTTTTTTCATGTGCCGCTCTTTGTTTTAATTCTAATTTAGCCTGTTCCCACAGCTGATCAAGTTCAGCCAATGACAGCTTTTCCAGGTCTAATTGTTGTAATTGTGCCTGATCTTCTATTAAGGCAAAGCGGGTCCGGAATTTATGGATCGTCCCCAATAATGCCATCTCGCTGGAAATGCCAAGTTTACGACCAACATTCACCAGAGAAAATAAGCAGTCGCCAAATTCTTCCTGTATTTCATCGGAATTTTGTCCAGCTACCGCTTCTTTTAATTCAGCCAGCTCCTCTTCCAGCTTGGCATAGGCACTGGCCATGTCAGGAAAATCAAAACCGATTTTAGCGACATTTTTTTGAATTTCATCGGCCTGTACCAAAGCCGGCGCATGTTTAATATCATCCAGGCGTGAACGCGGCTTACCCTGCTTTTCTTGCTGTTTGATTTCTTTCCATAGCTCAGACACATCTTCCGGACTCATTTTTGCAAATTGTTCAGCCTGAAACACATGCGGATGACGGCGAACCAGTTTATCAGTAATGGCCTGTACGACATCCTGAAAATCGAAAGCCCCCTGCTCGCTATACATCTGCGACTGGAACACCACCTGTAACAGCAAATCACCCAGTTCATCACGGACATCATCGACTTTTCCGGAGCGGACTGCAGCTTCGACTTCGTAAGCTTCCTCAATCGCATATTTGGTCAGAGATTCGGGGGTTTGCTGCTGATCCCATGGACATTTTTCACGTAATTCGCGCATGACCTGGAGTAGTTGTTCCATGTTCAAAAACCTCTTTTTTTTACCAAATAGTCGCGTCAATCTGCCGGTTTCTTGCTATGCTCAAAAAAAAGACAATAAGGAGATCAAGCACATGCACAGTATATTGATTAGTGGGGCAGCACAAGGAATTGGTGCCGCGACAGCCGCCCTATTTTACCAGCACGGCTACAAGGTGGGCATTTATGATGTTCAGGTGGAGCAGGCAGAACAACTGGCCCAGCAACTGGGCGAACATGCCAAAGCCGGTTTTCTGGATGTAACTGACTACGCTTCCTGGGAAACAGCTTTAGCCGAATTTTCAGCTTGGGCAGGTGAAATCAATATTCTGGTGAATAATGCCGGAGTCTTATATTCAGGCCCTTTTGAAGATACCACCATTGCGGCACATCATCGAACTCTGGATATTAATATCAAAGGGGTCATGAACGGCTGTCATGCCGCTTTTCCTTATTTAAAAGAGTCTGCATTTGCTCGCATCATTAATCTATCTTCCGCTTCGGCGATTTATGGCCAGTCCGATTTAAGCAGTTATTCCACCAGCAAGTTTGCAGTGCGTGGCCTGACTGAAAGTCTGGATATTGAGTGGCAACCCTATGGGATTCGGGTCTTGGATGTGATGCCGCTTTTCGTCAGTACGGCCATGGTCAAAGATATGCAGGCAGAAAGTATTAAAAAAATGGGCGTGCATTTAAAAGCAGAAGAGGTTGCACAGGATATTCTGAAACTGGCACAGCTCAAAGATTCCATCTGGCAAGCCACCCATCATCCGGTTGGATTGAAAAGCCAGTTTTTATTTCATTTATCGCGAATGAGTCCACAATTTGTGAATCGACTAAGTAATCTGCTCATTTCCAGAAAATAAAATCTGAGATTGATTCTGGTCTAGACAATGTGATGAAGCTGAATCACCGGAAATTTCAGCCCTTTGCAAGAGTGCTCACTTTGCCAGGCCACGGTGAGCATGCAGTCAGCAACAGAATAATTTTGATAGGCATAGACGCCAATCTCTGGATGTTCGCAGCGTCCGCCATTTTGTTCAGGATGGATATTGGTATTGAGCTCATTCAGGTTTATCCGGATTCCCAAGCCTGATGCCTTTAACACCGCCTCTTTGGTGGTCCAGACTTTAAACCAGTATTCGGGATCATAAGCCAGCATTTTCCAATATTTTAATTCTTCGGGATGAAAGGCATGTTGTGCCAAAGCTTCAAAACGGACTTTACGATTCAGTTCTTCAATATCAATTCCTAAATTCTGAACTTGCTTGCTCGTGGCCAAGGCATAGAAATTATGGCTATGGCTATGATTAAAACTGAAGTCTGGATAGTCATTTAAATAAGGCTTGCCAAAATTCGTCCGCACCACCTGTTGATCGCTAACTGGCAATTCAAAAGATTGGGATAAAAGCTGATTGCGCAAAAATGCCACTTCGCGTTTCCGTTCGGCAATCTGGGTTTTGCGGTCTGACAATTGATCACAAGCCAGATCAGAAAGTTGATGCAGATGAATTTGAATCAGCCGAGCCACGTGAATCCATTAAAAAGATGTCAATTGATTTGAGTGTAAAAGAATTTACACTTTTATTGGGAGAGAAATTCATTATTTTCTCTAAACAAAAAGCCCGCTTTACGCAGGCTTTTTATCCGAAAAATTTAAACTATAGAATTAGCGTTTAAATTTCTTCTCGGCTTTCTTGAACTTCTGTACATAACGACGTTTACGCGCAGCTGCACGCTCATCCACTTGAGACTTACGGCCTTCAAACGGGTTTTCAGAAGTTTTAAACTCGATTTTAATCGGTGTACCTTCAAGCTTGTACACTTTACGGAACACGTTTTCCAAGTAACGACGATAATCCGCAGGGGTTTTATCCACCTTGTTACCATGAATCACGATCGTTGGCGGATTTTGTCCACCCATATGCGCATAACGCATTTTAATACGACGACCCTGAACCATCGGCGGTTGGTGGGCATCTGTCGCATCATTTAAAATCTGGGTGATTTTTGCCGGTGATACTTTCAAACGAGATGAATCATAAGCACGGTGAATCGATGGATAAAGATCGCCCACACCCGTTCCATGCAATGCAGAAATCAAATGTACTTTGGCCCATGGAATAAAATCGAAGCGACGCTCTACATCGAGCTTACATTGCTTACGATCATATTCAGTCATGTTATCCCATTTGTTGACTGCAATGACCATGGCACGACCCGCTTCAAGCGCATAGCCAATCAAATGCAAGTCCTGCTCAACAATACCATCACGCGCATCAACCACAACAACAATTACGTTGGCATCTTTCATCGCCTGTAAAGTTTTAACAATCGAGAATTTCTCAATCATTTCATCGACTTTACCTTTACGACGCACCCCGGCAGTATCAATCAGGGTGTATTGACGGCCATCACGCTCGAATGGAATATAAATCGAGTCACGTGTTGTACCCGGCTGGTCAAATGCCACCACACGCTCTTCACCGAGCAAGCGGTTCACCAGCGTGGATTTACCTACGTTCGGACGACCAATAATCGCTAAACGCAGACCCGTGTTTTTGTCATGCTCTTCCGGATTTTCATCTTCAGGTACATCAGCAAGTACATCTTCCAGCATCTGCTGAACACCACGACCATGGCTGGCTGCCACTTGTAGCGGCTCGCCCATACCCAGTTTGTAGAATTCAACCAAGGCAGCTTCAGCATGTACGCCGTCGACCTTGTTGGCCACCAGAAAGACTTTTTTGCCTAAAGTACGCAATTCACGGGCAATCTGTTCATCAGATGCCAGCAGTCCGGCACGCGCATCAACCACAAAAATGATGATATCGGCTTCATGAATGGCAGTCTTGGATTGCTCTGCCATATATGAATCAATACCACCTTCATTTTCGCCAATACCGCCGGTATCGACAACAATAAAGGATTTATTTTGATAGGTAGCATCGCCATATTTACGGTCGCGTGTCAGACCTGCAAAGTCTGCCACCAATGCGTCACGGCTCTTGGTAATCTGGTTGAACAGCGTCGATTTTCCGACGTTCGGACGACCAATGAGCGCAATTACGGGTTTCATAGAGTAACCTTTATTCAATATCAGGCGTCAAAGTGGCCTGAACATCAGAAAGCATAGGAAGATATAAGGGGGAAATACCCTAAATAAAAACACGGGGCATTGATTTTTCAATCACCCCGCGTTCACAAAAATACGGTTGTGGCTAGTTTAGCATAAGGCTCGTTAAAATTAACGGTTCTGCCAAATGCTTAATGCGCCCTTGCGTGTAGAAACATAAAGCTGGTTGTCGATGACGCGTAAGCTACGCACTTCCCCAGAAGTTTTCGAACGACCAGTAATCTGTCCAGTACGCGGATCAATCAGGTGCAAGACACCATCCAGATCACCGACTACAAGGTCAGTACCCAGCATCACCGGATTACTTAACTTGCGATTCAGCAACTGGTCATTTTCCCAAAGCGGTTGACCCGAAGTAATCTCAAAGGCTTTGATTTTGCCATCGGTTTGCGCCACAAATACACCATTGCCCACAACTTCTGGACGCTGGATACTGCTGGCATCTTCACTCCAGACCACCTGTTGTGAAGCTAAATCCAGCACAGTCACCTGACCTTGATAACTGGTGGTCACCACAAACTGGCCTGCAACGACCGGTTCCCCGTCAATATCAACCAGACGCTGGATATCAGAACGCCCATCCGACACTGCGACACGACGCTGTAATTTTGGCACACCGCTTAAGGCATCCAGTGCATAGATATAAGCATTGGAAGATGCAATCAGTACATTACGAGCATCTAATGCAACAGGTGCAGCCATGCCACGCAGGCTGAATTGTACATTAGGTAAGTTATAAGTCCAAACTTGCGCACCCGTCGCAATTTCATGCGCATATACTGTGCCGTCATTGCTAACACTAATGACACGCCCTGCATGAATCAGTGAAGGTGCCAGTAAAGCGCCAGTCAATTGCGCAGTCCATTTCTGATCGCCGGTTTGCTGATCCAGCGCAAACAGCTGACCTTTCTGGTTACCCACGACAACAAGACCTTCAGCAGCTTCAACACCAGAACTTAAATTGTCTTTGCTGACTTTTTTCTGCCACAGACGCTGTTTGCCTTTAAATGCAGACACTTCGCCTTTCGGATCAATTGCAAAGACCACACCATTATCTGCATCCAGACGTAAACGCAACGGATCAGCAGCATCTGTCGAAGCCACACTGGTGGAAAATACAGGGACCAGGGTTTTGGCTTGAGTCAGTTTTGGAAGTGGATTCGGTTTTACTTCTGGAACTTTATTGGTTTTACCCGCACAGCCAGCCAATGCAAGCGTTAAAACAGTCAAGGCACAGGTAATTTTGTATTTTCTATTCATTCAGCTTCTTCCGCTTGTGTTTCTATAATTGGGCGTTCGATTTCCGGATCATCGACCAATACGCCTACGCTTTCGAGCTTAATTTGTAAAATCTGACGTTCTTCTTTACGTTCAATCAAAGCATCCCATGCACTTTGATATACTTTTTTAGCATTTTCAATATCATTTTTGGCAACATAGATATCGCCACGTGCTTCATCGGCAGTTGCTTTAAATGCAGGCTCAGTGACTGCTTCTAAAGTTTTCAATGCAGCATCATATTTTTTCTGTGCCAGTTGTGCATAGGCCAGACGAAGTTTGACGACCTGAACCAGACCTTTATCGTCTACTTTCGAGTTTTCAACTTTCTGTAGCGCTTTCTCGGCCGCAGCATAATCTTCTTTGTCATAAGCCAGTTTAGCCATCACCAACTGGGTCTGAATCGCCTGAGCTGAATCAGGTGCTTCCTTGACAATCTTGTCCGCAGCTTCAGACAACTTGGCAAAACCATCACCTTTCGATGCCTGTGCATCATCCATCAACTGCTGAACCTTGGCAGTGTGCATTTGCGACTCTGCCAGGTTTTTCTTCTGCCAATATTCCCATCCAAAAAAGGCAATCAGCGCAATTAAAATCCCGGTAATCATCGAAGAACCATATTTCTTCGTAAAGGATTTTAAGCTTTCAAACTGTTCATCACCACTCATTGCGCTCATGAGATTACCCTTTTCCTAATGTTTTATCGATTATTTTGAAGAAATTTTAGTACTAAAAAATGCAACGAAGTCCGTAAATGGTACATTCGATTGCTCTGCGGTTGCCAGCTCTTTCACAGTAAACGCCTGAGCTTCCAGTTCACGTTCACCCAAAATCGCCGCATACAAAGCACCGGCTTGATCGGCCTTTTTCATTTGCGATTTCATTGAACCTTGTGAGCCTACTTTCAGACGAACCTGACTGTCTGTTGCTTCAAGCTGATCACGAATCTGCTCCGCAATGACCAAAGCTTTACCTTGAGAAGCCGGTTCAGCCACCAGGAATACTTCACAATCACGTGCCCGGGTATTGTCTTCAACCTGTTCAAGCAGAAGCAATAAACGCTCGATCCCCATAGCAAAACCGACCGCAGGGACAGACTGATCTGCCTTTCCTTTAAGTTGACCCACTAGACCGTCATAACGGCCACCGGCACACACTGTACCTTGTGAACCCAAGTGAGTTGTGGTCCATTCAAAAACAGTTTTGTTGTAGTAATCCAGACCACGTACCAGTTTTTGATTGATCACGAAGCTTACGCCTGCATCAGTCAAATACTGCTGTAACTGGGCAAAATGCGCCAGCGTTTCTTCACCCATAAAATCATGAAGTTTCGGTGCATTTTCCAAGATGCTTTGTGTTTTGGCATCTTTAGAATCCAGAATACGCAATGGATTCGTGGTCAGACGGCGCTGAGAATCTTCATCCAGATCCGCTTTATGCGACTCCAGGAATTCAACCAGTGCCGCACGATATGCTGCACGCTCATCCGACTCACCGAGTGTATTTAACTCAAGCTGAACCTTGTCTGCCACACCCATACGTTTCCACAGACGCGCCGTCATCAGAATCAGTTCTGCGTCCATATCCGGTGTTGCCACACCAAAGGTTTCCACACCAAACTGGTGGAACTGACGGTAACGGCCTTTTTGCGGTTTTTCATAACGGAACATGGGTCCGATATACCAAACACGAGGCGTCGCACCACGCAGCAGGTTATGCTCCAGCATGGCACGTACACAACCTGCCGTTCCTTCAGGACGTAGTGTCAAAGACTCAGGTGGATTACCCTTGTCGAGGAAGGTATACATCTCTTTTTCAACGATATCGGTTGCATCACCGATCGAACGTTTAAACAAATTAGTCTGTTCAACGATAGGCAAACGGATTTGTTGATAGCCATAGGCATCCATCAAACCGGATAGATGCTGTTCAAGACGTCTCCAAGCTGGGGTTTGCGTTGGGAGAATGTCATTAAAACCTTTGATTGCGACGATTGAACTCATGATCTACTCAGGAAAACTTGTACGAATAATTTCTTTAGATTTAGCTTCTTCAAGCTCGGTAACACGTTGACGAACCATGGTTTCGATTTCATCAACCAATTGATTCGTATCAATTAAATGGCTCTTTTCACCATTACGGTACACCAGTGAACGTGGTGCTGCACCTACGACACCAATATCCGCTTCTTTGGCTTCACCCGGACCATTGACCTTACAGCCAATGACCGAGACATCCATTGGGGTACGAATATCTTCTAAACGCTCTTCAAGTTGCTGCATCACGGAAATCACATTAAATTCCTGACGTGAACAGCTTGGGCAGGCAATGAAGTTAATCCCGTTTGAGCGCAGACCCAACGATTTCAGAATATCAAAACCAATTTTAATTTCTTCTTCAGGCTCGGCAGCCAGTGAAATACGCATGGTATCCCCGATGCCTTCCATCAGCAGACCACCCAAAGCGATCGCAGATTTAACCGAACCGGTACGGTAAATACCCGCTTCTGTGACACCCAGATGGAGCGGATTATCAATTTGCTGTGACAGCAAACGATACGCATCCATGGTCAGGAACACATTCGAGGCTTTGACTGAAATTTTGAATTCCTGGAAATCCAGACGGTCTAGAATATCGATATGGCGCATCGCAGATTCAAGCAAAGCCTGACCAGTCGGCTCGCCATATTTCTTTTGAATATCTTTTTCCAGGGAGCCGGCATTGACACCGATCCGCATGGAAATGTCGTTATGACGTGCCGCGGCCACGACTTCACGAATTTTCGCTTCAGAACCGATATTGCCCGGGTTAATCCGCAGGCAGTCTGCACCCAAATCGGCAACTGCCAAAGCAATTTTATAATCGAAGTGAATATCCGCCACCAAAGGTACATTGACCTGCTTGCGAATTTCACCAAATGCCGCCGCCGCTTCCATGGTAGGCACAGAAACCCGCATGATGTCCGCGCCTGCATCGACGCAGCGCTGGATCTGAGCAACCGTAGCTGCTACATCACAGGTTTCAGTATTGGTCATCGACTGGATACTGATTGGTGCATCCCCACCCACATAAACTGAACCCACACGAATTTTACGTGTTGGACGACGTTTAATTGGATTTACGATCATCGTTCTGCTCTACTCTTGATCTGTTAAGGTGATAAACGGAATTCTGCTTTTCCGTTCACAGTGTAGGGTGACAATGAAATATTTTCATTATTTAAACTGAGTGATACAGCCGATGCATCATCCAGACGAATCTGGAATGGCGCTTCACCATTCAGTTGCAAGCTCGATGCCTGACGGCCAGTTGCCAGAACATTACCCGCCGAGTCGACAATATGCACCGAAGTCGGACGGTTAAAATCAAGTTTCAGCTGATCACCGGAAAGTGCGGCACCTGTATCCAGATTCAGAATCTCGACATTAGAAGCGCCTACTCCAGAGACTTCACTGCTATTTTGTGAATTACTGCTCGACCAGTTCTGAATCATGGCAAACAGTGCGCCCAAAATCAGCAACAGTACCAGCGTAATAAAAATGCGCTTTAACCATTTACGATTGCGGTCACGTTTGGAACCTGGCAATTTCCCCATAATTTTAATAGGAGAATTGTTCAAGGCATGATTCGGCAGCAACCCGGTATCATTGGTATAAATTTCATCAAATCGCTGAATAATACTAGACGCATCTACACCCAGAAATTTGGCATAAGTCCGGTAATAACCTTTGATAAAGGTTGCTTCAGGCAAAGACTTATATTCATCCTGTTCCAGTGCAGTCAGGGTTTTGACCGGAATATTCAGCTCTTTCACTACATCTTCCAGATTGCGCTGCTGATTGATACGAATCTGGCGCAAGTACTCGCCCGGACGTTGAATATTTCCTAACGCATTTGGAGCTACGCTCGAATGATTCGATGGTGAATTAGGATTTACTTCCATACGGCCTCAGTACTGTACTGTAATTGCAAATAACGTTGGTATTCCTGGCTTTCAGGAAAAAGTGCACGTAACTGGTTGACCAATACCTGCATACCCAACTGATCACCTCCGGCACGCGCAGTGCGAATGCCAATCCAGAGTGCACGGGCACCCTGATTTTTCTGCCCCACACCACGCACAAACTGTTGATACATTTGTGTCGCCGCCGGGAACTGCTGGTTCAAATAAAATATTTCTGCCAACTCTAACATTGAAATATAAGAATCGCGATTGGCTTGCAGCGCCTGTTTGAATGATTTTTCAGCATTTGCTGTATCACCCAGTTTCAGGTAAATCCGCCCCATATTTTCCAGTGCGCGGAATCGCTGATCATAACCCAACGTGGCACCAGCAATTTGAAACTGCTCGATCGCATCATTATAGCGTTCAAGCTGATATAAATAAGTGCCGTAATTATTTCGTGCCTGCGCATTTTTCGGATCTGCCGAAATCGCGCGCTTGAAATAATGATCTGCTTTTTCGAGATTAAGCTTACTACCTTCCTGTTGCAGTAGCACGCCCATCATCATATTTGCTTGAGAATCACGCGGAGTAGTCTCAAGGGCCTGATCCAGCGCACGTTTGGCTGCATCCAGGTCACCTGTTCTCAGATATTCTACCGCCAATTGGGTACGGACTTTGGTGGCCTTTTCAGGATCTTTCTGACCCAAATCTGGCGTCTGACACGCGACTAAAACCAAAGACACACATACTGTTGAAATCAAAGCAAACTTTGATGTTAGATTTCTCAACTGGCGACCTCTTATTATCCTTGTGAGCGCATGATCTCATTCGATTGCGCAATTTTCTTTTTCCACTGTTCCGCACGACGGGTACGGTCAGCAACTTGTCCGACTAACTGTCCGCACGCGGCATCAATGTCATCACCGCGTGTCTGACGAATCGTACACACAAAACCGGCATCAGACAAAGTTTTTTGGAAAGAAATAATCCGGTTGCGGCTTGAGCGGCCATATGGCGCATGCGGGAACGGATTAAAAGGAATCAAATTAATCTTGCTTGGCAAATTCTTCAACAGCTTAATCATTTGCTGGGCATGTTCAGGATGGTCATTCACGCCATCTAACATCACATATTCAATCGTCACGTGTTTACGTGAACTTTCATTCCCATCTTTGGCAATATAACGCTGACATGCAGCAATCAGCTGCTCAAGCGGATATTTTTTATTGATCGGCACCAGCTCATTACGAAGTTCATCATTGGGTGCGTGCAGTGAAATAGCCAGCGCCACGTCAATATCTTTGACCATTTGATCGATTTTCGGCACCACACCTGAAGTCGATAAAGTCACCCGACGTTTTGACATGCCGTATGCAAAGTCATCCAGCATCACACGCATCGAGTTCAACACGGCATCGTAGTTGAGCAATGGCTCGCCCATGCCCATCATCACCACGTTGGTCACTGAACGCTCACGCTCAAGCACGGGCACATCTTCCATATAGGAATAGTTTGCCATCCACAGCTGACCGATAATTTCTGCCTGGGTCAAATCACGCTGAAAACCCTGTTTGCCGGTCGAACAGAATGAACAGTCCAGTGCACAGCCCACTTGTGAAGAAATACACAAAGTGCGACGTAAACCGCTACGATGTTCAGCAGGAATCAGTACCGTTTCAACAAGAGAACCTTCGCCATCGCCAACACGGAAGACCCATTTACGGGTACCATCTTTAGAATAGTTTTTATGCACCACTTCAGGCGCTTTAATTTCACAAATCTTTTCTAATTTTTCACGCAGTTTCCCTGAAATATTGGTCATTTCAGCAAAATCAGTCACAAAAAATTGGTGAATCCATTTCATCACCTGCCCGGCACGAAACTTCTTCTCACCCATGTCCTCAAAGAATTTTTCCATTTGCGGACGTGACATGCCAAGTAAATTCACTTTCTCGACAGTATTTGCCTGTGCTGGAGCGGATGGAGTGTGTTGCTGCGGCTCAGAAACTGCTGATACAGCGACTGCTTCAGTACTCATGTGTATTACCTAAACCATGTCTAAAGATAAAAGGAGAAGCTCAATATGTGAGCAAAGAATTATTCAGAGAATAAAAAAACCAGATAAGTATAATAACACTTATCTGGCTTGAATACTGCGAATTAACGAGTACGTGGAGCAATCTCAGTTTGAGCGAAGAAGTAGTTAACTTCACGATCAGCAGATGCTACAGAGTCAGAACCGTGAGCAGCGTTTTCGTCGATGCTTACAGCGAAATCTGCACGGATAGTACCAGGAGCAGCTTCTTTAGGATTCGTCGCACCAAGGATGTCACGGTGAGCAAGAACAGCGTTTTCGCCTTCAAGAACTGAAACAACAACTGGACCAGAAGTCATAAATGCAACTAGGTCAGCAAAGAAACCACGTTCTTTGTGCTCAGCATAGAAGCCTTCAGCTTCAGCTTGAGTCAAATGTTTCATTTTAGTTGCAACAATTTGAAGACCAGCTTTCTCGAAACGAGCAAAGATGTCGCCGATGTGGTTTTTAGCAACTGCGTCTGGTTTAACGATAGATAAAGTACGTTCGATAGCCATGATAGGCTCCTTAAGTCAATTGTTGACATGAAAATTTGGCGCATTATACCGAGATAATGCGCATTTTTCTGCTTTTCATCTGTAAAAAAATGCTTTTTTAAGATGAGGCCTTAGCGTGCCTCGTCAATCCATGCCATTTGAATGGCTTCAAGCAAACCTTCAGTCGACTTGGTTGGATCATCTTCAAACTCAGGCAAAGCACACACCCAGGCATGTAAATCAGTAAAACGAATCCACTGCGGGTCCACATCTGGATGCGCTTCATAGAGTTCAATCGCGATATCGAGCGTGTCAGTCCAACGTAAACCCATCTCTATTTCTCACCATAATTGCTTTGATGCTGTACTTTAACAAATCTGTGAAAATCTGCGAGCCTTTGCTCCGGCTTTCACTTATTTTTACAGCACAATATTCAGATAAGGCGCGGTCAGGACAATGGCAATTGCCATCATGCCACCCAGAATTGCGCCAACTGCCACATCACTTGGATAATGCAATCCCAGCACCATTCGGGACACTGCGACCAGAACCGTAAAAGGCAACATCAGCATCAGTAATAAAGGTGCGACATAACCTAAAACGGTGGTTGCCATCACGGCATGCAAGGTATGCCCGGAAGGAAAACTGAAATGATCCAGTGGATGCTCACCCAAACGGATCACTTGATGTACCTGATAAGGACGTGGTCGTACAGTTTTGATTTTAAGCACCTTGTAAATCATAGTACCTATAGCACTTCCCAAAATCAGATAAACAATCTGCACGGTATAGATCAAGCCTTGCATGATCCAAACCAGTATCAGCATGAAATACCAAAATGCACCATTTCCTAAGCGGCTAATCATTTTAAAAAAAGTGGCAATACGGACTGAATGCGAAAAATGATTCAGATAAACACAGCCTTTCAAATCGATTTCTAAAAATTTAATCTTTACATTCTGGAGTTTCACACTGGTGCTCCTTTCTTGTTTTATATCCTGTATTCCTGATGCTGTATCAGTGAATACAGTGCCTGTTCAAATTGCCGGACCGGATATTGCCAGCCTACTTTTTCGGCTTTTTTACGTGCTTGCGCACCCATCTGCTGCAATTTTTGCTGATCAGGCAATCCGAGCATCTGCTGGATCAACCCCTGCTGATGTCCAAGTCTACTCAACCATCCCGTTTCACCATGCTGCACATGCAAGTTTGCACAAGCATAATCATAAGCAATCACTGGCAAGCCACTGGCCATCGCTTCCAATACCACATTTCCAAAGGTTTCAACCTGACTGGCAAAACAGAAGACATCTGCACTGGCATACGCCGCTGACAGTTTTTCTCCTGTCAAGCTACCGGTAAAAACAATACTGCCATCCTGATTCAGTTGTTGCAGTCGAGTGCGATCCGGCCCATCTCCAACCACCACCAAACGTATATCTTGCTGACGAACTTGGCGCAGCACAAAATAGGTTTTGATCAGCACGTCAATTTCCTTTTCAGGGGAAAGCCGTCCGACATACAACATCACCCGGGTCTCGTTTGAAACTCCCCAAGCATAGCGCAAATCTGGTGATCGCCACTTTGGTGAAAATGTATCTGGATCGACGCCTCTGCCCACAACTGCCAAGGGACAAGTCACACCAAACTGATTTAAGGCTTGAGCCGTGCCTCGACTCGGAACACAGGTCAAATCAGTATTATTATGAAACCACTTTAAATAGCCTTGAATTGGCTTCAGTAAAAAAGCCAAATCAAAAAATCGACTAAATTCCTGAAATGACGAGTGAAAACCGCTAGAAACCGGAATTTTATGGAATTTTGCAAGCTGTTGAGCTACCAGACCCAAAGGACCTTCGGTCACGACATGGATAATATCGGGTGTAAAAGTTTCAACAGCTTGATGGATTTTTAAAAATTGCGGCCTACCAAACTGCAAATTACTATATTTAGGAATGCAATGCGCTTTAACTAGACATTCGCTATGCGGCTTAAAATCGTTATAGGCTTGTCGTTGTTCCGGACGAATTAATAAAATCTTATGCCCCTGTTTTTGTAATCCTTTACACAGTTGCAATAAAGCATGGGCAACCCCATTGATTTCAGGAGACCAGGTTTCAGTCACAATGGCTATTTTGAGACGAGGACGAGTCAACTCTTCCAAAGGCAGGGTCATTTTTGTTTTTTGCTGTCGCAACTGTTTTAAGTCAAAGCTAATATTTTGAAGTGCAGACATTTTTTTCGATAACGCTGAGGTGCAGGGCTGTTCCATATCACACCTATGTGATTATATTTTAAGCTAAAGTCTAATGCTTATTTATTGCATTTTAATGATATTACCCCCTTCTCTCATTTTATTCGGAAGTTGATGTACTTATAGAGATATCTAATTAACTTGACTAACAATTAAGAGTAAATTAACTCACCTATTCATAACCATAGCTCATGCCTAAAAAATCCAGTCAGAAAGCTTCAAAATCTGGTTAAAGGACTTAAATAGACCAAAATCCAATTCTCTTTTAAGAGCCAACTAAAAGAATTCAGTAGATAAGATCCACATATAAACTGTCTTTATAAACTCCAGCTGGGGTCAAAGCAGAAGGTTGTTCAGCTAGTTGTACCAATACAATAAATTTACTTAGGCTAGTTGCCGGTTGGGATATCGGCATATTCCAACGGGATGAGGTCGCCCCAGAAATATACATTTGTGTTCTTATTTTATGATTGTGCTCATTAACCAAATAACTACTGCCATTAGTGCTGGTTAAGTTTCTAGAATTAAATTGAATAGCATAACTACTATCACACCTTACGATAAAAGAAGTCGCAGCTTGGCTCAGATAAGAGGAGTTCAATTTGAGTTCTGATGCTGTCGATCGATCAATCTGACAACGTTGGGCATGACTTAGACTGGTTAATAATAGAGAGAACACAAGTACAGTAAATTTAAGTTTCATTATTTTTCATCCTTTATTTACAGATAAGCGTAGATAGTCCGCTTTCTTCTTTTTGATTTTCTGTAACCGTCAATTGTGCAAAGCAAGTTTTAGATTCGGTGCTGATGATTTTAATATTGTAAGTATTTGGAATAAGCCCATATAGAGTGACCGTACCGTTCGATGAGATAGGATAAACCTCCCCACCATCATTATCGATATATAACTCTGAACCAGCTGTGAATTTATGATTATTACTATCTACAGGCAAAATCGTGACCTGTTTTGTATTATATATAGGGAAATTAATAATATACCCCCGCTGATCTAAAGCAGTAAGCCTCTTGGTTGCATAAGGAATCTTATCTTCGACTGGTAATTGATTCTGATCAAAACCAATATCATAATTTACATAAGGAATAATATCATGAACAAAGGTATAGCCTTTCTTATTCGTTTTATCTACTACAGATAAAGACCTTAAAACATCGACATCCTGATAATCTCCCACACTAACAACAGAAAATGCATTATCAACCAACTTGGTAAAATTGAATTTATTATTAAGAAAAACAACCGCACCACGATAGTTTAATTGTGATTCAGACTCATTATCTCCCTCTATATGATAAAAACCTAAATCCCCAACATCTGTTTTCAATCGCCCATTGAAATTATATAGTGTTTCATCTTCGAGTCTATTTACACCTGTTTCATAGTCAAATCCAACCTGATTAGGATTACTTTTTACAAATTGCAATTTAGTTCTTTCATCTGTTGAATGACTAAAATAAACTGCTTTATCATCATCAAAACTATAGCTAAGTGATAAGACAACTCCAGAATCCCGATCATTACCAAATGAGCTAAAATAACTCAAACCTAGGCTTCCCTTCCTACCTAGCCGACGATTAAACCCTAAATTTAAAGTTTTACGATCATTTTGAAAAAATGAAGGAATCTCATCTTCCACGCGTATTTCTTGCTGATGAAAACTCTGGGCAGCATAATTCAAATAAATATTATGCAAGAGAGGAATATTGCTCATTCCCCCATAAATTAAATATTCATACTTAGGATAACTATAAAAATTATCCAGGTCATCACCTAAATATTTAAAATCTCTTTCTGTATATTTCGCACTTGCACCAAGTGAAACTCTTCCGAAATCCTTTGCAGCAGATAATCCATATGAATAATTAAAATTATTAAGTTCATCGTGTGAAGCTTGAACTACACTATCCAAAACCAAATAATGACTAATAGCTTGAGTCCATAGAAAGCCTAAATTTTGCAAGTCTTCGCTATAAGAAAAATTAGAACCAAGTGTTGTCCAATTAGATACCCCATAACGATAATAAAGGTTAGAGAAAAAATTACGATAGTCATTACTTTCTATATTATAGTTATAACGCAACTTTCCTAATGAAACATTATATTCACTAAGATCAGATCTTAATAGCCGATTCGTCACCAGAATAGGAAAACTTTGTACACTCCTATTCCCTAACACATCTTCAACAATAATTTGTGCATTTCCTGCCTGTTGAATTTGTGCACCAGTTTGAAGATTGAAATCACCAGGACTGACTCTTTGGCTATATATACTTACCCCATTAATATACAAATCAACTGTAGAAGGAACACGCGCACTTCCCTGTAAGATTGGAGTATTCCAATAAATAAAATTTGGTCGCTCAGCAAAATTAGTTCCCCAGTTTAAACCGGCAAAACGTAAAGAATTAATTAATGGATTATATACTGTAGTTGTATCTCCTAAAGTAAGCTGAGTCATACTTTTAGGAAATTCAAACTCAATACTAGTACTGAGTCGAGTAAAATACTCATTCAAAGGATGATTATAATATGCTATTGAGTTCTTAAAAATCCAATAGTCTTTAAAGACACCCAGATCTGTCAGGCCGTTATATAAAGAATTCGTTTCTCTGTCTATTTTTGAATTTAAATAGGTAAAATCATAATTTACGAAACCTCCAAAACTGGCTCTCTCTGGCATAGTCTGCAACTGGGAGATCTGTGTACTTGATTTAAACAGTTGGGTAGGTATGGTGAGATTAATTGTTTGCTTAGAGGCATCGAAATTAGATTGAATATTCCGGTCCGAAATAAGACAAAACTCATCCCGAGAAGCCATTTTTGATAATTTAGATATATCAATATCTCGTTCCGACAATATATTGCACTCTATGTAAAAATTATCATCACTTTTTATTAAAATAATATCTATATTATGATCAAGCTCATTTATCCAAAGATTAGCAAAAAATTCATCAGGATTCTGGTTAGCATTAGCATTACATAAGAATAAAATATTAACTAGAATAATTATTTTTCTATTTAACTGCATAATATAATCCTTAATTATAATTTTAATCCATAAGCTTTAACTCTATTTCCTCATGCGACTTATCTGTCATTACTTTAACAAAATAATTACGAGGATTATTTATTTTAACCCCTTCCAACTCATAAAAAATACTCTTATCTTTAAGTACATATTTCATATTATTACTAGTAAAAACTTCTTTCTTATTAGAATCTAAAATTTGTAACTTTGAAATTTGAATATGAGATTCTGCTTTATTTTTAACTATAAGCTTATCATTCTCAATATTAAAATTTAATTTTAAGTTATCTTGCTTTCCAATAAATAATGGCAGGTTAAAATTCATCAAGAAAGTAATAGATGATTCTTTTACAGGTTGAGGTAATTCCTCAATTACAATGCGCCAGGCACCCTCTTCCCGACCATCCAATACAGATACTATTGGACGATTAAAACCAACACGTATAACTTGTTTCCCATTAGGTTTTAAAATAAAATTTCTTGGATTAATTATAAGAGTATCATCCTTCTCCAACACATCTTCACCTTTATCATTTTGATCCCATTTAAATGCTTTCACCTCAAATATCTTTTTTTCTACTTCATTTATAGACTCTAAAGTAAGTGTTGTTGTTTTTTGTTTTTTATCATTAAATATATACATTTGTACTGGATCAATTGCAACATCAGCCTTCCCGCCAGAAAAATAAAAAAAAGATAAAAAAAATAATATAGTTGTTTTTCTCATATTATAATTTTCCATTTAAAAGTATAATGAGGCAACCTAACCCGACATAAATATCAGGTTAGGTTGATTAAATAAATTAGTAGTAAGCTTTAATTAGATAGCGATCGGTATAATTACCTGCTAACTGTGTAGCATCAACTGCAGTATTGGTAACTGCAAGTGTATAATTATCAACTGCTTGACCAGCATGATTTGAATTACCAAAGGCTTTGTTGCACAAACCTATCTGTAAAGGCTTTTTCAGCGATATAATTTTCAAATGAAGAAGCCTACACACAAAATCTACCGCACAACCAATTGGCCCGCATATAACCGAGCACTCATGAGTCGC
>NZ_JBWZQN010000067.1:0-18157 GCF_056724605.1 Prolinoborus fasciculus
CACTATCATGCGAGATATTATAAGTCTCGGCAAGTTGTGTGCAGCTAATAGAGTTCGGTTCTGTCATGAGAAAGCCCATATAAATGGGTAATGTACAAGTTGCTGTAGAAGCATGTTTAATTCGTCTAATCACAGATACTTTATAAAGTATTTTAATACTTTTTTGAATCCGTCAATGCGTAAGTCCTACAAAATTTAATAATTGGCATAATACTGCCAAGGAAAAACAGTTTTGACTGAGATGGAATGTCTTAAATGGATTTAATTCAGGCAAATGGACAACCACGTTATGGACGTTTCAAGGAGCTTCCAAAAAGTATTGACTATCAGGCATATCAATACAAAAATCCTTATGGTCATGTGCTGTCAGGCTGGCGTAAGCATCTAAAATATAAAAAATTCAAATTCTGTAGTATTCAGCACGAGCATTATACGATTGGATTGGCAATTGCCGATATCGCATGGGCAGGGCATGGTTTTGTCTATGTCTATAACCATATGAGCAATGAAGTGCTGGAATGGAATGCGATTAATTTCCTGTCACGCAACACTGTGCTGGATGAACAGCCACTGTTTAATCATAGTTATTTCCATAAGTCACCTTTTCAGATCGATATCCAGCATGCCAACGGCGTGCGTTATATCAACGTCAGCAAATACGGCGAAATTAAACTCAGTGCCCGGATTTTCTGTGCCGGAACCGATCCACTGAGTATGTGCAGTCCGACCGGCATCAATGGCTGGACCTATACTCAGAAACTGACCACTTTGGGCTGTGAAGGCTTTTTCATTAACAAGCAGGGTGAAACCATTCAGTTTAATGAACGCAGCTTTGCTTCTCTGGATGATACCTGTGGCTTTTTGCGCCCGGAAACGGCCTGGTTCTGGTTGTCCTGTAATTTCTGGGATGTGAACCATAATCGGATTGGACTTAATCTGGCTTCAGGTGTGAATGAAAGTTTTGGCAATGAAAACTGTCTGTGGATCAATGGCAAGATTTATCCGTTGGCCGATGTGCTGTTCCAGCAGGAATCGGAAAACCAATGGACGATTCAGTCGCTGGATGAAAAATTGAATCTGATGGTGAGTACAGGCTGGCGCCGTTATGAAAATCTGAACCTGCGTCTGGTCGGAAGTCAGTTTAGTCAGTGGCAAGCCAAGGTTTCCGGAACGATCCAGCAGGATGATCAGGAAATTATTTTACTGAATGAATATGCCTTGCTTGAGCAGCATTATGCCAAATGGTAAAAGTGCAGGACATAAGACCTAATTTAAAAGCCTTCAATTTTTGAAGGCTCTTTTGATTTGAGCTTAATCTTTGGCGGCCTGCCAGAAGGCTTCACCTGCTTGAATTGGATCATTGGTTTCGGCTAAGGTTTTTACCCAGACATCGTATTGCGCAATCACAGGATGTTGACTGGGATGAAAATCTTTTTTAAACCAGTCCCGATATTGTGGGCCCATACGGGTCAAGGTACCGTTACGGCCAAACAACCAGGGCAGTCCTTTCAGGTTCATTTGCAAACGCTCTAAGACACTGAACCCATCATGTTTCAGCATGACATTGGCGCGATAGGCAGTATAACTAAACATCAAAAATGTCGTGCTGAGCAGGGTCATTTTGCGCATCCATTCAGGTGTTTTTGCAATATCTTTCATCACGTCAAAAGCCACATCACGATGTTCCATTTCTTCAATCGCATGCCAGGCAAACATGGCACGTACATAAGGATGCCCGTCTTTTAAGGTGGATTTTTGACCGTAAAAAGTTTCAGCCATCAGCGCAGTCAAGTGTTCTGCCGCTGCCGTCGTGGCAATATTGAACTGTGCTGAACGATGTTTGAGGTCATGAGCGAACATATTATTCAGACGCTCAATAAAATCATCGACAGGCATGCCTTGTTCACGCATCAGCTGGTTCATTTTCTCATGGGCAATGCCGTGCTGTGCTTCCTGACGAATAAAATCTGCCACACGTTTTTGCAGCTCCGGGTCTGTGATCTGATCTCGGAACAGGCGCACACTCTGAATAAAATAACGCTCGCCATCTGGAAAGGTCAGGCTCAAGGCATCGAACATGCGGGTCAGAAAGGGGTCACCGCCAAACCAGTAGCGCGGGATTTCATCCAGTTTAAAATCAAGCTGGGTCCGGACCACGGGCTTTATTGAAGATTTTAATACTGCATTCATCTTATGAATTCTTTTTTGTGACGATGCTGACAGTATGTCGGGGAATGCAGTAATTGTTTTGACAGTGCTTGCCAATTTTTATACATTTTATGCCAAATGAAAATAAAACTGCTTAGACTAAAGCAGGCAGCGGGAAGCGCGCATGCAAGAAATTAAAATATCCAATGGTTATATTCAGCTTTGGGCGACTTATCTGCGCAGTCTGCAAATTGAGCCTTTGGAAGCTGACTTTCTGCAAGATGTACATGAAGCGCTTGTCCCCCTGATTGATCAGCCTTTTGCCACGCAAGTGCCGCTGGAATTATTAAATCAGCTTCTGTTAAGAACCCGGCAACATTTAAACTGTCCACAACTAATTTTCGAGATCGTGCAGGTTATTCGTCCAGAACATTTTGGCGTGCTCGGTTATATGGCTTCGCGAAGCAGCAGCGTTGCGGAAATGATCCGGCATATCATTCGCTTTCAACGACTGGTGATTGATGGCAGTGAGTTTGTACCTTTGCAATTGAAGCAGCGTGAACACAGTCTTGAATTATTTTGGGCCTATCTGGATGAAAAATATAATCTGTTAAATGAGCTGACCATGGCCGCGATGGTGCAGTTGGGGCATGTCATTTTGCAGGATCATCAACTGTTACTGCACTGTGTACGTTTTGCCCATGCGCCCGACAGGGGGCAAATGCATTATCAAAAGTTTTTTGCCAGTGAGGTGAGATTTTCTCAGGACTATTATGGCATAGAGCTGGATTTGCAAGGACTGGCACATGGGTCTGAGCAGGCTGATCCAATCCTGTTGCAGCTACTGGTTCATCAGGCAGAACAGGCGATTGCAGCCAAGCCGCCCCTTGAAAATCATTTGGAACAGGCGCAGCAAATGATTGCCGAACAGCTGCGGACCCAGCATCAGGCCATTAAAGTTGAACAGCTTGCCCGGCAGTTGTTGATGTCGACACGTAGTTTGCAGCGCTTATTCAGTACACAGGGCACTTCATTTAAAAAACTGCTGGAACAGCAGCGGATTAAACGTTGCGAGCTGTTGTTGCAGCAGGGATTAGGTCTGACCGAGATTGCCGAGCAGCTGGATTATTCTGATCAGTCGGCTTTGGCACGGGCCTATAAGGCAGCCACCGGACAGACCTTGTTAGAGCGAAAAAGGCAGTTACACAAAGCACGAAGCTGAAAAAAGCGACCGGTATCGGTCGCTTTTTTATTTTCGCAGGATGATGGATTAAGTGCTTGCTTTCACCTGAGGGAATCTAAACGCGATCGCAGCAATCGCAAAAATGGCCAGAATCCAGCAATAGTACACACCACCAATCAGTTCAACCGGCGAGATTTTTGCAATGGAACAGGCCAGTAGTAACTGTGCGCCATAAGGAATTAAACCCTGTACCACGCAAGAGAAAATATCCATCAGTGCCGCAGAACGCTTGGGATCCACCCCGTATTCTTTGGCGACTTCACGCGCCATATCACCAGACAGAATAATCGCCACGGTATTATTGGCCACAAAGATATTCGAAAACACCACCAGAAAACTAATCCCGATTTCGCCGGCACGTTGCTTCCCAACTTTAAATAGACGGGTCAAGCTATAAATGCGCTCGATCAGCCAGCGTAAACCGCCTTCTCGTTGCATGATCGCCGAGAGGCCACCCAGGAACATCGACAATAACGCCACTTCAAACATGCCGACAAAGCCATCATAAATTGAAGTATTCAGTTTGAGCAGATCAAATTCAGCTGTGGCAAACAGGCCAAACAAGCCGGAAAGTAACACCCCAATGGTCAGCACAGCGAGAACGTGTAAACGGCTAAAGGCTAAAATAAATACGGCGATATAAGGTAAAACCAGAAGCCAGTTAAAATCCTTGTATTCCACTGCATTGCTACTACTGGTACTCAACACGTAAATCAAAATAGTGACGATTGAGGCTGGAACCGCAATCCAGACGTTGACCCTGAACTTGTCACGCAGTTGTACGCGTTGGCTGGTGGTCGCCGCAATGGTGGTGTCTGAGATCATGGACAGGTTATCACCAAACATGGCACCACCGACCACTGCACCAATCGCATAAATCACATCAATATCGGTAACCTGGGTGAAACCAAAAGCGATTGGCGCACAAGCCGCAATGGTGCCCATGGAGGTACCCATCGCCGTGGCAATAAAGGCCGAGATCACAAATAACATCGGCAGAATAAATGTGGGTGGAATCACCGACAGGCCCATCTGCACGGTGGCGTCGACGCTGCCAATGGCGCTACTGACGCTGGCAAAGGC
Source organism: Prolinoborus fasciculus (assembly GCF_056724605.1). The sequence continues at coordinate 4,475 of NZ_JBWZQN010000067.1, forward strand.
GCCGGCCAGCATAAACACCATAAACATCAGAATTAAGTTTGGATGACTGGCACCTCTGAGGAATTCCTCAATGCCCTGGTTGAGTTTGCCGCGATACACTAATGCAGCCAAGATAATCGCAGGCAGGGCAGCCACAGGCGCTTTCACCTGATAGAACGCGAACTCGGTTCCGATCAGGGAATGATAGATCCCGCTACCCAAAAATATGGTTAAAAATACAATAAGCGGCAGCAGTGCAATGGCGCGTGCCTGCACTGTAGCCTCAGAATCAGTCTGCATAGGAGATAAAAAAGTAAGAGAATAGGACTAGTATAAAGCAGGTTTTGCTATTTCAGAAAACTTTAAATGAATGCGCTAACATCTGCATTTTTATTAATTTTTATATGATAAAAATAAGTTTATCTAAATATTCAGGATTTTAGGTAATAGCAAAATTAGGCATCTTTGATCATTGAGAAAAAAATCAAAATAATCGTAAATAGACCCTTCCGAATTGTTTTGAAATCTTCGCACAGGAAATGAAGTACTCGAGGTCGGTATCGCAGACTGTTCATTGGACAAAAAATAGCGTTACAATGCGATGTCTTGTATTTCTACATAGTCAATGCCTCAAGTTTGAAACACGTTAAGGAAAATACCACCCTATGTCACGTTTAGCCACACGATTTGGACAACTTAAATCTCAACAGCGTAAAGCTTTAGTTTCTTATGTCATGGCGGGTGATCCGCATCCAGAAGTCACAGTGCCTTTGCTGCATGAGATGGTGGAAGCGGGTGTCGACGTGATTGAGCTGGGACTTCCTTTCTCAGACCCGATGGCGGATGGGCCGGTGATTGCGCTAGCTGCCGAACGTGCTTTGGCAGGTGGAACCAATACGCTAGATGCCCTGCAGATGGTGAAAGAATTTCGTTTGAAAGACCGCGAAACACCGGTGGTGCTGATGGGTTATCTGAATCCGGTTGAAGTAATTGGCTATGAAAAGTTTGTGGCTTATGCCTATGAATGTGGAGTAGACGGTGTGCTGCTGGTGGACTTGCCACCAGAAGAAGCACAAAGTCTGGGTGAAGTACTGGAAAAATATGACATGGATCAGATTTTCCTGCTGGCACCCACTTCAACCGATGCACGTATTCAACATGTAGCAAAACAGGCCAGCGGCTTTATTTACTATGTGTCACTGAAAGGCGTGACCGGTGCAGCAACTTTAGATGTCTCTGAAGCCGCTGCACGCATTCAAAAGATTAAAGCTGTGACTGATGTTCCTGTAGGCGTAGGTTTCGGTATCAGTGATGCTGCATCTGCGAAAGCGATGGGTGTTGCTGCCGATGCAGTTATTGTGGGTAGTGCGTTTGTAAAGCAGTTTGCAACGCTCGCACCAGAACAAGCCGTTATTGCAACGGTGAATAAAGTCAAGGAGCTTCGAGCAGCGCTCGATGAGTTAGTATGAGTCAACAACTGAAATCAGGCAAAATTCTGAGCCCATCGACCCCATGGACGGAGCGTACTGTTCCGGGCATTCAGGTACCCGATGAGCAAACGGCATATAAAGCGACATTTACCGAGCCTACGATTGAGTGCCCTGAATGTCATGCATTGGTGACCCGTACTGCGATGTCATTTAATGCTTATGTCTGTCCGCAATGTGATGAACATTTGCGCATGAAAGCCCGCGAACGTCTGAACTGGTTCTTTGATCAGGTACAAACAGAATTGGGTCAGGAATTTATAGCCAAAGATCCGCTGAAATTTGTCGATAGCAAAGCGTATCCCGATCGTATGGCTGAAGCGCAAAAGAAAACCGGTGAAACTGAAGCACTGGTGGTAATTCAGGGTTTGCTGAAAGGCGTACCGATGATTGCCTGTGCGTTTGAGTTCGACTTCATGGGCGGTTCTATGGGCACAGTGGTCGGTGACCGCTTTGTTCAGGCTGCAGAACATGCGATTGAAGCTCGTCAACCTTTGATCTGTTTTGCTGCTTCGGGTGGTGCTCGTATGCAGGAAGGCATGTTGTCCCTGATGCAAATGGCGCGTACTTCGGCTGCGATCCAGCGTTTAAAAGAAGCAGGTCTGCCTTATGTAGTGGTATTGACTCATCCAGTGTACGGCGGTGTGACCGCATCATTGGCAATGCTGGGTGATGTACATATTGCTGAACCGAAAGCGATGATTGGCTTTGCCGGTAAACGTGTGATCGAACAGACTGTACGTGAAAAACTGGAAGAACCGTTCCAGCGCGCGGAATATTTGCTTGATCATGGGGTAATCGATCAGATTGTTCACCGTCATGCATTACGTGATACAGTTTATCGTATCGTTACGAAGTTGATGAATTTGCATTGAACACAGCACCCTTAGCAACAGATTCTTTAAATACATGGCTCGATTATTGGAGCCATGTTCACGTTACGGGTATTGATTTAGGTCTGGAACGGGTTATTCCTGTGGCTGAAAAGCTGGGCGTGACATCTCCAGAGGCCAAAGTGCTGACGGTGGCAGGAACCAATGGTAAGGGTTCGACCACCACCACGCTGGCCGCGATCCTGAATGCGCAAGGCTTCAAGGTCGGGCTATATCAATCCCCCCACGTGTACCGTTTCAATGAGCGTGTTAAATTGCGCGGCATTGAAGTGGAAGATCAGTTGCTGATAGATGCTTTTGTTCAGGTCGATCAGGCTCGTCGCGAATGCGGTTTGAGCCTGTCTTTCTTTGAAGCCACGACACTGGCTGCTTTTGTGATTTTTAAAGATCAAGGCTGTGATGTCTGGGTACTGGAAGTGGGTTTAGGCGGCCGTCTGGATGTGGTCAATGTGGTCAATCCAGATGTGGCGGTAATTACCAATATTGGTCTGGATCATACCGACTGGCTTGGTGACACCATTGAGAAAATTGCTTTTGAAAAGGCCGGAATTATTCGCCCGGATATTCCCGTGGTATTTGGTGGACAGCAACAGATCCCGCAAGCTATTCTAAATAAAGCCCAAGAATGTAAAGCACCCTTGTATGCAATCAACCGGGATTATTTTTATGAAGCCTTTGAAGATGGCCAAAGCTGGGCTTTTGCTTCATCAGGTACGACCTTAAAACTCCCTACAGGTTCACTGGCATTAGATAATATTTCTACCGCCGTGGCCGCCATTCTGCTGAGCGAATTAAACGTCAGCCAGCAGGCAATTGCACAAGGCATTCAAACGGCAAAATTGCCGGGACGTTTTGAAATCCGTCAAATCCAGAATAAAACCGTGATTTTTGATGCAGGACATAACCCGCATGGGGTGGAATTTCTGCTGAAACAATTACGAGATTATTTAAATTACAATCAAAAATATAATGAAGTCATTTGTGTATTTTCAATGCTGGCAGATAAAGATATAAATTCTGTCGTCAAGTTATTGAAAGACACGGTTCAATTGTGGAAAATTGCACCATTATTCGTCCCACGTGCGGCAGAGGTCACAGTTTTGGCTGATGCTTTAAGCGGTGAGGCGGTAGAACAATTTGACAATGTAAAATTAGCTTTTAAATCAGCACTGGATCAAACAGATAATAATCAGCTGATTTTGGTATGTGGATCATTTCATACCTTAGAAGCGGTATGGGAGTATTTGGAAGAATGTCAATGAATAACAAACAGCGCTGGATGGGCGGTGTTGTTTTACTCGGTGGTGGTGTTTTATTGGCAGCATTACTCCTGAAAGGCCAAGATGAAATCAATCAGGACCGTCAGCAAAATCCGGCACAGGCTGCGGAAGTTGAAAATAAAGAGACAGGCAATCATTCGCTCGGTTCTTTGACGGTCGATGTGGAAACAGAAAAGCGTTTACTTGAACAGCAACGTCGTGACCGGGAAAAATCGGTTGCAGAGCAGGAAGCACGTGCAGCCGAATTTTTAGCGATGCAACAGCAGGCTGAAGCAGATGCTGCGCGTAAAGCGGCTGAAGAATATGCTGCCCTGAATGCACACCGCCTGGGACAGCAAAGTTCCGATAATATTCCGCCAGAACTGGTTGAAGACGAACAGGCCAAGCAGAAACGTCTGGCTGAAGAAAAAGCGGTGCAAGAAAAAAAGTTAGCCCAGCAGCAGCTGGACCAACAAAAAGCCAATAGTTCTACTGATGCAGCCAAGAAAGAAGCAGAGCGTAAAGCTGCTGAAAGTAAAGCCGCTGAAGAAAAACGCAAGTTAGAACAACAGCAAAAAGCCGAAGCAGAACGTAAGGCGGCTGAAGCAAAACGTAAAACCGAGGAAGAGCGTAAAGCGGCTGAAAAGAAAGAAGCTGAACGTAAAGCAGCCGAAGAAAAACGTAAGGCCGACGAAAAGCGTAAAGCTGAAGAAGCTAAGAAAAAGGCTGCAGCCGAAGAAGCCAAGAAGAAAGCAGAAGCTGAACAGGCGCGTAAGTTACTGGAAGGTGAAGAGGACAAGCAATGGATGGTGCAGGTGGCACTGGCAGCGAATGAAGCCAATGCGGATGCTGTAGCAGCCAAACTGCGTGCCAAAGGTTATAAGGTCACCAAAAGCTCAACTTCTAAAGGTGTACGCATCATGGTGGGGCCGTCCAAAGACCGTGAGACTGCAGATGCACTTCGTAAGAAAATTGCGTCTGATGCCAGCCTGAATATGAAATCAGCTTGGGTGAATGACTGGGTGCCGCTGGATAAGCGTTAATTCTTTGTATTAACCAAAGTTTCTGTAAATGGATTCGTGAGTTGCTCGCGAATCCATTTTACATTTTCAGGGGTGAATAGATTGTCAATATTGCGCCAAATGGCATGAAAGCCATAACCGCCATGTTTCATTTCCTGTAGTGCCTGCTCAATCGGCCAATGTTCAAAAATAATCCGGTACATGGCGACACTGGCACCGGTTCGGTCTGAGCCGTGATAACAATGCAGGAGCACCTTTTGATGATTTTGTTGTGCTTGCTGAATCAGTAGCATAATTTTCAATAAATCTTCCCGATCAATTGCCCAGGTATGTATGGGTACATGATGCAGCTGAAATTTTTCATTGCTCAAAAGAAAGCTGTCTTTATCCCGTGAACGTAAATTAATAACCACATCGATCTTATGCTGTTTTAATAAAGGAATGAGTTCAGTTGAAGGCTGCTCACTACGATAGACAAAATTGCTGATTTGATGAAAATTATGATTCTGATGAATGGGCTGTCCCCAATGCTGAGGACGTTGAGGTTCAGGCAGGGCCGGCGTGGTCATACAACCTGTCAGGAGGCAGCTCATCAGGATTGGAAATATGCAGATTTTCATACAGAGCATAGATGTTGTTTTTGTTATTTCAAGTTTAAAGTGGATATGGAATTTTGAATATAAAAAAGCCTATCCGAAGACAGGCTGTATCAACAAATCGAATCCGTGGCACGTCAATGTCGTATTCGATAAAACATAAAATCTGGAAAAATAGAGTTTCTCTTATTCTTTACTACGAGCTCCATCTTATCCTGTGCTACGCGCTTCGCTTGTCTTGCGCAAAATTAAAAAGGAGTCCTTTTAATTTGTTGCTCGAAGCATAGCTTCTCACCTTGCGCAAGGGCAGAGCAGTGCTCTGCTTATCCTTGCTCAGGATGGGGCGTTAAGCGCAGGTAAGGCGTGACCGCTGTATAACCTTTTGGAAAACGTTGCTTGATTTCTTCCTCATCTTTCAGTGAAGGGATAATCACAACATCATCACCATGCTGCCAGTTCGCAGGCGTGGCCACTTTATGTTTATCGGTGAGTTGAAGTGAATCCACCACACGCAAGATTTCATGGAAATTACGGCCGGTCGATGCAGGATAAGTAATAATCAAACGGACTTTTTTATTGGGATCAATGACCACTAAAGAACGAACCGTTAGAGTTTCACTGGCATTTGGATGAATAAAGTCATATAGCTCGGAAACTTTACGATCCTGATCGGCAATGATCGGGAAATTCACCGTGGCGTTCTGGGTTTCATTAATATCTTTAATCCAGCCATGATGCGACTCCACATCATCAACTGACAAGGCAATCGCTTTAACACCACGTTTTGCAAACTCATCTTTCAGTTTTGCGGTATAGCCAAGTTCAGTCGTACATACCGGTGTATAGTCGGCAGGGTGTGAAAATAAAATGCCCCAGCTATCACCCAGAAAGTCATAAAAATTAATCAGGCCTTCACTGGATTGCTGTTCAAAATTCGGTGCGGTATCGCCTAGACGTAAACTCATCTTTTTAGCCTCAATTGGTCTTTTAGTGTCGAGATAGGATTTAATATGAACCAATTTTTTTATGATTAAAAATAGTGTTTTTTGCTTTCTTTATGAGTAAATTGCATAAGTAGGATATCCATCTATCCAGAAGCGCAAAAATCAGTCACTTAATTGACTATGTTGCACAGGGAAAATTTGCTACATTACTTTGCCTTAGATCTTAGGGCTAGAACTAAGGATCAGATTTTTTTAGCGGTTTTACAGCAAAACCCTTGTAGTTCAAATTTCTAGCACCATAATAACGACTAAGAACATATTCATTTGACAAGCAAGATTTAGAGAGTCTATTCATGTTGGCAAGTCTGATCGGAGGAATCTTCGGTACCAAAAATGAGCGCGAACTCAAACGCATGCGTAAAATCGTAGACAAGATTAATGTGCTCGAGCCGACGATATCTACCCTTAGCGATGCAGACTTATCTGCAAAAACTGAAGAATTCAAACAACGATATAATAAGGGTGAAACCCTCGATAAATTATTGCCTGAAGCATTTGCAGTCTGTCGTGAAGCGGCGAAGCGGGTGATGGGCATGCGTCATTATGACGTGCAGCTGATCGGTGGTATTACCTTGCATGAAGGCAAAATCGCAGAAATGCGTACCGGTGAAGGTAAAACCCTGATGGGTACTTTGGCCTGTTATCTGAATGCCATCAGTGGTCAGGGCGTGCATGTCATTACCGTGAACGATTACCTTGCGCAACGTGATGCCGAGTTGAACCGTCCATTATTTGAGTTTTTGGGTTTAAGCATCGGCATTATTTATTCCATGCAAAATCCGATGGAAAAAGCTGAAGCTTATCGTGCCGATATTACTTACGGTACCAATAACGAATTTGGCTTTGACTACCTGCGTGACAACATGGTGTTCTCGCTGGCTGAGAAAAAGCAGCGTGGTTTGACCTATGCGATTATCGATGAGGTCGATTCGATCCTGATTGATGAAGCACGTACCCCGTTGATTATTTCCGGTCAAAGTGAAGATTCTTCACAGCTTTATGCAGCCATCAATAATATTCCACGAAAATTACAGGCACAGAAAGAAGAGAAAGTGCCGGATGGCGGTCACTTCTGGATTGATGAAAAACAGCGTTCAGTTGAAATTACTGAAGTGGGTTTTGAAACCATTGAAAGTGACTTGATTGAAATGGGCTTGCTGGCAGAAGGCGAGAGCTTGTATTCAGCGTCGAACCTGAACCTGTTGCATCATGTCACTGCAGCGATCCGTGCCCATTATCTCTATCAACGCAATGTGCAATACATCATCAACGATGGTGAAGTGATTATTGTCGATGAAAATACCGGTCGTACCATGCCGGGACGTCGCTGGTCTGAAGGTTTGCATCAAGCCGTAGAAGCCAAAGAGGGTCTGGAAATCCAGCCGGAAAACCAGACTCTGGCAACCACAACCTTCCAGAACTATTTCCGTCTGTATAAAAAATTATCCGGTATGACCGGTACTGCTGATACTGAAGCAGCGGAAATGAAAGAAATTTATGGTCTGGATGTGGTGCTGATTCCGACCCACCGTCCAATGATTCGTCAAGACCATAACGATTTAATTTATTTAAATCGTGAAGGGAAATATAACGCGATTATTCAAGAAATTCAGCGTGTGCATGAAGCTGGTGTCGCACCAATTTTGATTGGTACAGCCACCATTGAAGCTTCTGAGATTCTGTCGGATAAGCTAAAAGCGGCAGGGATCCAGCATGAAGTACTGAATGCCAAACAGCACGAACGTGAAGCCGATATTATTGCGCAGGCCGGTGCGCCGCGTGCAGTGACGATTGCCACCAACATGGCCGGTCGTGGTACCGATATTCTCTTGGGTGGTAACTGGAAGGCGTTGCTGGCTAAAATTGAAAACCCGACTCCTGAAGATGAAACGCGTCTGAAAGCAGAATGGGATGTTAATCACCAGGCTGTGCTGGATTCAGGCGGTTTGCATATTATCGGTTCCGAGCGTCATGAATCACGCCGTATCGATAACCAGCTGCGTGGTCGTGCCGGTCGTCAAGGTGACCCGGGTGTATCGCGTTTCTATCTGTCACTTGAAGATGACTTGATGCGTATTTTTGCCGGTGATCGCGTAGTCGGCATGATGCGTGCCATGGGCTTGCAGGAAGATGAAGCGATTGAGCACAAAATGGTGTCTCGCTCGATTGAAAATGCGCAGCGTAAAGTGGAAGCACGTAACTTCGATATTCGTAAGAATTTGCTGAAATACGATGACGTCAATAACGAACAGCGTAAGATCATTTATAGTCAGCGTGACGACATTCTGGCAGAAAATTCACTGCAGGATTATATTGAAGAAATGATCCGTGAAGTGATGCAGGGTGTAATCGCCAACTATATTCCGCCTGAATCGATTCATGACCAGTGGGATAGTGAAGGTCTGGAACTGGCGCTGCGTGAAGATCTTTCGATGGATCTTCCTATCGGACAATGGCTGGAACAGGACCGTCGTCTGGATGAAGAAGCTTTGGTGGTGCGCATTACCGATGAAGTACTGAACCGCTACCGTTCACGTCGTGAACAAATGGGTGAAGAATCTGCAGCTTCGCTTGAACGTCACTTTATGCTGAATTCTCTGGATCGTCATTGGAAAGAGCATCTGGCGGCTATGGATTATTTGCGTCAAGGTATTCATTTACGTGGTTATGCGCAAAAGAATCCAGAGCAGGAATATAAAAAAGAAGCTTATAACCTGTTTGTAAACATGCTGGGTACGATTAAGTCCGATGTCGTGACAGATCTGTCACGCATCCACGTACCGACACCTGAAGAGCTGGCGGAAATGGAAGCACAGCAGCAGGCACAGGCTGAGGCAATGCGTTTGCAGTTATCTCATGAAGAGTTTGACGGCTTGCTGGCAGGTGAACATGAGGTGACGACCGAGCAAAATGTTCAGGCGAATCCTGTAGCACCAGTCTTTGAAGCACCGGCAAGTCGTAATGCACCTTGTCCATGTGGTTCAGGCCTGAAATACAAACAGTGTCATGGCAAGATCTAAACAGTGTTAAAAAAAATCAGAGCCACATGGCTCTGATTTTTTTATGTATGAAGATTTTTCAGAAATTGAATACTGTTTGCAGTCTTAGGAATTAAATGCTATTTAATGGCTCATTCAACACCTCAAAGTGGAATAACCTGAATGAAAAAAGTATTAAAAACGCTCATGATTGCCGCTTTGGCAATACCTGCCTTAAGTTTTGCACAAACTGCAGCGACCACAACAATTGATAAAGTTCAGCAAGCGGTAGGTACTAACACTGCTCAAGTACAACGTACCGATGCGCAAGTGACTGTAGCAAGCCCACGTACCGGCATCCGTTATACCTTTGCCAACCAGAACCGTCCGATTGTATTGCAGACCGCTGCGATTGCAGCTGCTAATGCGGCAAATGCAGACCGTATTGTTGCTACTAATCCTGCACTTTCTAGTGCAAGTCAACAACAAGCGAAACAGGCTTTACTAAGCGAATCTGGACAACTTGCACAAAATTAAAAATATCTTAATTTTAAAAACGTAGAAACCAGTCTTGATGACTGGTTTTTTATTGTGAAAACCCATAACAAATCTCAGGCTGGCTCAGGCTTTGGCTCGATTTTTTGTTGCAGATCAACTAAGCTGTATTTTTCTAAAACTTCAATATTGGACTTTAAAATGGCAGTTGGTGACGTATCTATGCCACAGATGCATGTGGTGAAAGGGGTTAAAATTGGTTCGGCTGAAGCCTATGTGCGCTATCAGAACCGACGTGACCTGGTGATATTTGAACTGGCTGCAGGCTCCAATGTTGCTGGGGTGTTTACCCAGAATGCCTTTTGTGCAGCACCTGTGCATGTATCCAAAGCACATTTGCAAGCGGGAAATCCACGTTACCTGGTAATCAATACCGGCAATGCCAATGCAGGAACAGGTCCTACAGGCATGGCAAATGCAGAAGCCACCTGTGCCAAGTTAGCTGAACTTGCAGGCGTACAGGCTGCTGAAGTGTTGCCATTCTCGACTGGTGTGATTGGTGAGCAGCTTCCAATGGAGCGTTTGCTTACAGGTTTACAGCCTGCGCTGGATTCATTGCGTGATGATGCCTGGGGCGATGCAGCGACTGGAATCATGACCACAGATACCACTCCGAAAGGTGCGTCAGAACAGTTCGAGCTGGATGGTGTGACTTATACCATGACCGGTATTTCCAAAGGTGCAGGCATGATTCGCCCGAATATGGCGACCATGCTGGGCTATGTTGCGACGGATACACCGATCAGCCGTGAACTGGTTCAACAGTTATTAACTGAAACAGTCAATGTATCGTTTAACCGTATTACAATTGATGGCGATACCTCAACTAATGACTCGTGTATTTTTATTGCCACAGGTCAGGCCGGTGGTGCTGAAATCACTTCGACTGAAGATCCACGTTATGCAGTGGTGCTAGACGTATTGACACGTACCATGAAACGCCTTGCGCAACTGATTGTACGTGATGGTGAAGGTGCGACTAAATTCATTACCGTGACTGTAGAAGGTGGTGGCAATACTCAAGAGTGCTGCGATATTGCCTATAGCATTGCGCATTCACCGCTGGTCAAAACCGCAATCTTTGCTTCTGACCCAAACTGGGGCCGTATTCTGGCAGCGATTGGTTATGCCGGTGTGCCAAATTTAGACGTTGCAAAAATTCAGGTTTGGTTAGATGATGTACAAATCTGCAAAGATGGTGGTGCGGCAGCAGACTATACTGAAGCAGCCGGTGCACGTGTGATGGCCCAGGCTGAAATGACGATTCGTGTTGATCTTGGACGAGGTCAGGCAAAAGATACGGTTTATACCTGTGACCTGTCGTATGACTACGTAAAAATCAATGCAGATTATCGCTCATAATTCAGATTGTTTATAAAGCCTCCGTTGTGGGGCTTTTTTTATACTTAATGATTTTTAATGACTGGTCAAAAATAGCATTTCGCCAGAGATGACCGGGATGTAGGGTGAAAGGTTCATTGAATAGTGAACCATGAGGGTAGAGTAAGAGTTGTTATGAATGATGCGACCAAATTAATAGCCAATGAAGCTAAATCGATTGTGCAGGCGCATTTAGATCGTTTAGGTGTTCCACAAGAACATCAAATGAGCCAGCAGGAAAAATTGGACAAATTTGCACAGATCAAGGCAGAGCTGGAAAAACAGGATGCTGTTTTGGTGGCGCATTATTATTGTGATCCTGAAGTGCAAGAACTGGCTGAACTGACGGGGGGCTGTGTTTCCGATTCACTGGAAATGGCGCGTTTTGGTCGCGATCATCCAGCTTCAACGCTTGTGGTAGCTGGTGTGAAATTTATGGGCGAAACCTCTAAAATTCTTTCACCCAATAAAACCGTGCTGATGCCAACTTTGGAAGCGACCTGTTCACTGGACTTAGGTTGTCCTGTCGATGAGTTTACCGCTTTTTGCGATGCGCATCCGGATCATACCGTGGTGGTTTATGCTAACACGTCAGCGGTTGTGAAAGCCCGAGCCGATTGGGTCGTCACTTCAAGTTGTGCAGTGGAAATTATCGAACATCTGGACGGTCTGGGCGAAAAAATCATCTGGGCACCCGATCAGCATTTGGGTCGTTATATCCAGAAAAAAACCGGTGCAGAGATGTTGCTCTGGGATGGTGCTTGTATCGTACATGAAGAATTCCGTTCACGCGGTATTGCCAATATGAAAGCACTCTATCCAGATGCTGCGGTTCTGGTACATCCTGAATCACCGATGTCTGTAGTCGAGATTGCCGATGCCGTGGGTAGTACCTCACAATTAATTAAAGCAGCACAGACTTTGCCGAATCAACGTTTAATCGTTGCTACTGATCGCGGTATTTTTTATAAAATGCAGCAGGCAGTGCCGGATAAAATTCTGATTGAAGCACCAACCGCAGGAGAGGGGGCAACTTGTCGTTCTTGTGCGCATTGTCCTTGGATGGCCATGAACGAGCTGAATGGTATCTTGCATGTGTTACAGCATAAAGATCAGGAAGTGCATGTCGATCCGGTACTTGCTGAACGAGCTAAACTGCCTCTAGATCGCATGCTGAACTTTAGTGCCGGACTAAAACGTTAAAATTTGTATAAAAAATGTCTGAAGCGATTGATAAATAAACGCTTGAAGCGTTTTTTCGGTTTTTTTTAAATATAGGTGTTGACGTCTCCGGGCGTCGCGCCTAGAATGCACACCGTACCGAACGATGTTCGATACGAAAGCTGAGATGAATCGGAGCATAGCACAGCCTGGTAGTGCACCTGGTTTGGGACCAGGGGGTCGTAGGTTCGAATCCTACTGCTCCGACCAATTCTTCAAGGCAAATGATGTTTGCATCAGTAACGCGCTTGTAGCTCAGTTGGATAGAGCATCCGCCTTCTAAGCGGATGGTCACAGGTTCGAATCCTGTCAGGCGCGCCATTTGGTCGCTTGATGTTAAGAATCAAAATGATGGTGGATGTAGCTCAGTTGGTAGAGCCCTGGATTGTGATTCCAGTTGTCGCGGGTTCGAATCCCGTCATTCACCCCAACTTTTAAAGTTGAAATCGGAGCATAGCACAGCCTGGTAGTGCACCTGGTTTGGGACCAGGGGGTCGTAGGTTCGAATCCTACTGCTCCGACCATCTCCTTCAAGATGGTCGAGATAAAAGATACCGCGTTAAGCGGTTTTTTTATGTCTGAAATTCAATGTGAATAAAAAATATACAATTGTTATCGGTGGCTATCATGATGAATGCTCGAATTCCTATTAAATTATTTTTCATCTAATAAAACTGTGCATTGAAGATTGCTTTCTTCTCGCATTGCTTCACTCTTAATTTTAATCATTCAACAATTTAACCAGAGTTCATCTATAGAGTGATTATCTTGTTGAATGGAATTTTAATGGATGGATGAGGATTATATTTTTAAAATGGGTAAGGGATTCCATAGTAAATCTATTTTATTAACTCATCTGTTGTGTTTGATCTGAAATAAAGACAATAAAAAATTTTTAGATAGATATAGCAATTAAATTAACTAGAAATACCCATTGATAAGTAAATAAACTACTTTAAAACATCAATAATTGAATAAATTTTGAGTGAAAAATAGAAAAACCTGTATTTTTTGTAGAATAAATAAACAGTCGTGATATTTTTGCTGAATTATTTAAGAATAGGGGTTGTATTGGGTTGGGAATACTGTAGAATGCACATCCATCGGCGGTGATGAAGATTAAAACTTCTGATAAAACAGTGACTTAGTTGAGTTTAATTGAGTTCGGTTTTAGAAAGAAAGTTTAAAAATAGTTTTCATTACTGGTTGACTTTCTAGAGATAGAGAGTAATATAGCCGACCTAGCTTGCTGGTGACGAATCAGCAAGAAGATCATTAAGAGATTATGAAGAACAACTTGTGTGGATTT
>NZ_JBWZQN010000068.1:0-17957 GCF_056724605.1 Prolinoborus fasciculus
AGTATTTGGATTGTCACTGCTTGCTCCAAAGTTAACATATTGAGCAGTCCAAAATGACCGCTATATTAACCAAGGGGGTCAGTTTTTAAATGCCATTAGGGGGTCATTTTTACACTGCCGCTAACACAGGAGTCAGTCTCAAGCCAGGCAGACTCATCCAATGAAAAAAATAAGTCAACCAACTCCCCGAGTAAAGATACAAAACCGCCTAAACAGAAAGAGTCCGAGGTGATTCAAAACCCTGAAGCAGAGCCTGAAATGAGTAAACAGGACTTGATTAAATATATCAGCAAGAAGCAGCGTCAACCTTCTTCAAATGAAAAGAATGAAGAAAAAGATACTCAAGAAGAAGCTGCTAAAGAACAAGAAGATGAAAAAACCACAACGCTATGGGAGGTTAATCCTGATGTGGTCGAAAATTACTGGTCTAGCACCCAACGTGATTAAGAATATTTAAAAATGGGCTCGCTCCCATTATAAGAAGGAGTACTTAGCGAGAGGTACTTCAAAACAAAAGTAGGAAGAACAACGATGAAAAATACGATCAAAACAATCGCTTTATCCGTCGCCTTTCTGTCTAGCGCAGGTATGGCATACGCCCAAGATGGTGAAACACCTACTGATGTCACCGTAGATACAGGCTTACAAGCTACCCTGGATTCTATTTCTCAGCAGGTTGAAAATGGTTCTGCTTTGAATCTTGCTGTGAATACAGGTGATGTTGATGCAAGTGTCGATTTAGAAGCAATTGCAGAAGCTACAAGAGAAGCACCAGACGCCATTAGTTCAATTGAAGGTACAATTGAAACTACTGCGATTGGTGCCGCGAATACAGGTAGTATCAGTATTGAGCAGGGTAGCTACAATAAGGTGGTATCAGACATATCAGATGCAACGGATAACTACGACTACAGTGTAGTAACGAGTGCAACTAATAATTCTGAAACTCTAGAGGAGCTATCAGAGGTTGCGGATAGTTCAGATATCTCGGAAGTTGCGAGTTCAACACTAAGTACTGACTATAGTGAGGAAATCAATGAAACCTTAAGCAATTATAGTGTAGCGAACATTGCTTATAATGCGGGTGCTATTGATGCATCTGTCAGTGCCATTGCAGAAGGAACTCAAACTGCTATTAACAACAGCATCACAACTACCGCTATCGGTGCTGTGAATAGCGGTAGTATCACTGTGACTGTTAAATAAACTCTTTTTTCGAGGTGAACATAGGCCTAACTATTGGCAGATAGTTAGGCCTCTTTATTTTATAATAACATCCACATAAATTGTTGTTTATTCATCGGATAAAAAAGTACTTATTTGTTTGACACTCTCTATTTCAGAAATTGAATAGTCTGGAGCTTAAGATTAAATCATTTATCTAGGATCAAATCTGGAAGAATAAATAAGAACTTAGGCTGAGCTATAGTTGAGCTTTGAATATTTTAAATTTATATCATCAGAAAAACGCAATAAAAAAAGAGCGCATCAGCGCTCTTTTAAAATTTATTGGCGAGTTTCTTAGTCGCGAACAAACTCAACAGTGCCATTTGTCAAAGACTTTACGCGTGCCAGTGATTCAACACGATAGCCTTTTTCAAGCAGCAGATCACGACCTGGCTGGAATGATTTTTCAATCACAATGCCAATACCGACTACTTCTGCATTTGCCTGATGAATCAGGTCTGCAAGACCTAAAGCTGCTTGACCATTAGCCAAGAAATCATCGATCACTAAAACCTTATCGGTTGAGCTGATGTGTTTATTTGAAATCGCGATTGTGCTTTCAGTTTGTTTAGTAAATGAAAAGACTTTAGAGCGATATAAATCATCTTTCAGGGTCAGAGACTGGTATTTACGTGCAAAGATCACAGGTACGCCAAGCTCTAGGCCGGCCATTACTGCAGGTGCGATACCTGATGCTTCAATCGTAATAATTTTGGTAATACCAGCATCCTTAAACAGACGCGCAAATTCTTGACCAATCAGTTGCATCATGACTGGATCAATCTGATGGTTTAAGAAAGAATCTACTTTCAAAACTTCTTCAGAGAGAACGATGCCTTCAGCCAAGATTTTCTGTTCTAGTGCATGCACGGGAGAATCCTCAAGAGCAGGTGCTTTTTCAAGCAAAAGCGTATTGTAAAAAGCACCCGGAAAAAATCAAGTGAAATTCGCCAAAAACTTAGTTGCTTGCACCTTTATAGTCAGTTAACAGTAAACCATAGGAGGTTTTCTTGTCGACATGCGAAACTTTGACTGGAAGATAGTCAAGTTTTGGTGCCAGCCAGAAAATGGTTTCACGACCTGGTTTGCTATGTTTCATCACCACTTTAATGGTATTAAAAGATCCGTATTTGGTACTTATAGTCTCTGAACCCTGTTTGACAAACTTACGGCCTTCAATTTCTTTGGCATCAGCGATATAGTAATTTGTTTTCAGGCCTGAATTTTTTAAGTCTTCACGAATTTGCAATTCTGCATTCAACTCATCCAGAACATCTGCTCTCCAGGCAAAAGAACGTTTTTCATCGTCTTTCTTGGTACTGATAGTTTTGCTGGAAGGATTAAAATTAATACTCATGGTGTTGTTATGCACCAGTACTTTACTGCTGCGACTGAAACTGCTTGATCCGATCTTGCCATTATTAAAAGTAAAGCGGCTGGTTTCGGTTGCAGAGGCAATACCCCCGGCTTTTGCAGCAAAGACATAAGTCCAGTTATTGCCAGATTTGCTTAAAGTCCGCGTTGCAGAACCCATATTCTTGCCATTATAGCTAAATTGATAACTGGCCTGGAAAGGAGTCATGGCAAAAGCTTGGCTAGAAATACCAGTGAACAGTATCGCGCTGCTCAGACCCGTGGTCATCGCTAAAGTTTTGAATACAGTCTTCGCCATCAGTTATTTTCCTATATTGATTCAACGGGCAAAACATATCACTTATTGCACCCTTTATTATTTGGGCAAAATATGGAAATTGAAGGGATATTTCTGCCAAAAATGTATATTTCATGTAGTTTTATGGAACTTTTGTTCAAAAACTACGTTCGGCATGATTTAAGAAGGATCTTTCTGTTTGATGGGGGTGACCCGGTTGTCATCCATCTCGTCTTCATCCCAGTTCTCCTCCTGATCTTGGGAGAGTTTTCTAAACAGGGCGGCCAGATTGACGTTGCCAATCACCACCAGTTCGGCTTCACGAAGTACTGCGTGATTCACATGAACTTTGCCCAAGGTATCAATGACAGATCGGCTTTTACCTAACCAGCGATTTAAATCCAGATAGAGCAAGTCATCGATGACTTTAATCACGCCCAGTTTTTCCAGAATCATTCCCAACGGATCTTTATGTAAGATACGTTGATAGAAGAACAAGCCAAAACGCACGCCCAGTTTATACAGCATATTTGGATATTTGGCTTCAATCAGCTGAGTATCACTAATTTGCTCGAACACGATCAACTGGGTAGTTTTATTCAGTTCCATCTGTACCAGTTTCAAATCAACCGATAAAGTGACAATCAAGCCTTTATAATCTAGTGTTGCATATAAACGCAGCCAGTCTTCATGTAAATCTGCATGTAAATCTTTCAATGCATCGACATTGTCTGTGACAAAGCGCTGAAAGGTTGCATTCAGGAAGACTTGCGATAAGGGGAATTCACGCTCATCTTCAATAAATCCTTCCGCCCTCTGATACACTTGGCGGATTCGGTTGGAAATATTGGAAATTAGCGTTTGCATACTGAAGCGTCCTGGCAACTTTATTTTTGACTCGGGATGTATCTTGTCGAATTGTATGAAAAATACAAGCGTTCATGCTTGAAGTTTAGCAAAATAAATAGCACCATTTTTATAGTTTTAGTTATGTAACGTTGAAGATTTGATGGATTTGGCATTTTAAAAAGATAAATGACGAATCCGTTTATTTTAAATCTTTCAAATACTTTTTGGGGAGCTGAACTCATTATTGAGTTTGGGCGAATGTGAAAAAACGATGATACTCATGCCTCTGGTCAGAACTTGGTGGAAAGATCCAGTGTTTAGCAGTGCGGTGCTTGCCGCAGGCATTCTGCATTTGATCGTGCTAACTCTGGAATTTGGTATGCCGCAAGATCGGGATACCAGTACCAAAGAAATCGCAGTCAGTTTGCGACAGACTGATGAAAAAATTGAGCATGCCGATTTTTTGGCTCAAACGGACCAGCAGGGTTCCGGCCAGTTTAGAGAGGCGCATCGCATGTCGAGTGATATGCCATCGCCGTTAATGGAGCAACATGCAGGCGAAGAACTGCAAGAAAGTCTGGATATGCTGCAACAGCAACAGGAACTCAGTTTTGAAGAAAAAGTCCTGATGACCACCTTGAGCTGGCAAAAGCAGGCGGAAGAAAATCAGCGTAAAAAAATGCAGGAGCAATTACAGAGCCAGTTTCAGGCCAAAGCGGCCATGGTCGCCAGTCTGGAAGCGCAATATTTACAGCGTCAGCAAAATTTCAGTCGTCAGCAAAAAATTAAGACTGTGGATGGTATTCAGTCCAAGCAGGATGTTTCGGCCGCATATCTGGAAAAGTTCCGTGAAAAAGTGGAATTTTATGGGAACCGCTACTATCCGGAAGCAGCTAAGCAGCAGAATCTGGCAGGGGAAGTACGGCTGATGGTGATCCTGAACCAGAATGGCGGAATTCGTGCCATTCGGCTGATTGACAGTTCAGGACATGCCATGCTGGACGAAGCAGCCAAATCTTCCGTGCGTAAGGCAGCACCATTTGGTGCTTTCGACAGTAAAATGAAAGAAATTTCCGAGCTGCGGGTGATTCGTACCTGGCGATTTGATCCGGCTGAAGCAGAGTTTGAAGTGCGTTAAAATTGATATTTACCAAGACCTCTCCCTAACCCACTCCTAATAAGGAGAGGGAACTATATCTATAATGTTTAACAATCATAGGATTCTAATGAATGTTCTCCCTCCCTCTGGGAGGGAGTTAGAGGGAGGGCAACTTTGAATAAAAAAAGCGAGCCTTGGCCCGCTTTTTTTAATGAAAGAATTTTAGTTCTGTTCCAGATAAGGATTTTCAAAACCTAGCTTGGCCAGAATCTCAATTTCAATGCTTTCCATTTCTTCTGCATCTTCATCTGAAGTTTCATGATCATAGCCCATTAGGTGCAAGGTGCCATGAACCAGCATATGGGTAAAGTGAGTCAAAGGCGCTTTGCCCTGTTCATTCGCTTCACGTAATACCACCGGAATACAGATCACCAGATCACCAATGGGAAATGCATCCAGAAACTGCGCCATTTCATCTGGAAGTTCACTCGGGAAAGACAGGACATTGGTCGGTTTGTCTTTGCCGCGATATTCCAGATTCAGTTTATGACTTTCGTCATTGTCGACACAGGCAATTCCGATTTCGCAATCACTTTGAGTGCCGATATGACGTAAAGTGGTTTCTACAACTTTTTTAATATAGGCACGTTTCAGCACCAGTTCAGGCGACTGAAAGTCCTGTTGTAAGGAAAGACTAAGTTTCAACACAAATCCTTAAGTTTAAAGCTTAATGCTGTGCATCTGCAGCAGCATCATTTTCAGCGATCAAGGCATCCTGACGTGCTTTTCGTTCGGCACGTGCTTCAGCACTTAAGCGCTGCTGTTCACTGTCCCAGCCTTCATAGGCTTCGACAATTTTCTGTACCAGCTGATGACGTACCACATCACGCGAATGAAAACGGGTGATATGAATTTCAGGAATTTTATCAATCACGCGCAAAGCATGTGACAGGCCGGATTGCTGACCTCGCGGTAAATCTACCTGAGTTACGTCGCCAGTAATCACCGCTCGTGAGCCAAAACCTAAACGGGTCAGGAACATTTTCATCTGTTCTGGGGTGGTGTTCTGCGCTTCATCCAGAATCACGAAAGAATGATTTAGGGTACGGCCACGCATATAAGCAAGCGGAGCGACTTCAATCACTTGACGTTCGATCAGCTTGGCCACTTTTTCAAAGCCGAGCATTTCATACAGCGCGTCATACAAGGGACGTAAGTACGGATCAATTTTCTGGGTTAAATCCCCCGGCAGGAAACCGAGTTTTTCACCGGCTTCAACCGCAGGACGAACCAGCAGAATACGCTGGATTTCATTGCGCTCCAGCATGTCGACTGCAGCCGCAACGGCGAGATAGGTTTTACCTGTTCCGGCAGGGCCAATACCAAAAGAAATATCACTTTGCAGAATGCGCTGTACATAGCGTTTCTGGTTAGCACCACGCGGATTGATCCGACCCTTACGGGTTTGCAGCCAGACATTGTCCAGCCCCGTATGTTCCTGATCGTCCAGATCTTGCTGAAGTTCACGGTCAGTCTGGCTACCCTGAATCATCAGATGTAAAGTATCTGCACTAATCTGCTGACTATGTTCAGATTCTTCATGAAGACGTTGTAAGAGCATTTCGGCTCTCTCAACGGCATCGATTCCACCATCAATAATAAAACTTTCTCCGCGATGGGAGATTTTGACGTCTAAACGTTGTTCAATTTGCTTCAAATGGCCGTTATAGGCACCTAACATGGCTTGTATACGGTCCATCGAAATTCCAGGAAAAGCTACTGTACGTCGAATCGCTGCAGTCAAGAGTGTTCCTTATGAAGTGTGCGTTATATGCTCTACATTACGCCACGTCAGGCTCAAGATTCAAGAGCTCACCGTAAACTAAATTCAAAGTTTTAATTTCGGTAATTTCAATCTCGGCAAAGCGGCCTACCCAGGCAGGGTCACCAATAAAGTTAACATAACGGGTATTGTCCGCCGTACCAACCAGAATATTCGGATCTTTATCAGAAACTTTTTCGATCAGTACACGCTGGATAGTCCCAAGCATGGCATCCGTCTTGTCAATGCTTGAACGCTTAATCCATTGCTGAACTTTGGCCAGACGTTCTTTTTTCACATCTTCAGAAATCGTATCTTCCAGTTCTGCCGCAGGCGTACCCGGACGTTTTGAATAGATGAAACTATAAGAATGGTCGAAGTCTAAATCCTGAATAAACTGATAAGTTTCTTCGAAATTCTCATCAGTTTCACCCGGGAAACCAATGATAAAGTCTGAAGATAGGTGCATGTCAGGGCGAACTGCACGTAATTTTTTGATTTTCTCGATGTAAACAT
Organism: Prolinoborus fasciculus; assembly: GCF_056724605.1. Next base: position 7,165 of record NZ_JBWZQN010000068.1, read on the forward strand.
CAATCGTATGGTTGCGCTTCATGGCTTGCAACACATCATTGGAACCGCTTTGTACCGGCAAATGCAGATGTGAAACCATTTGTGGTAGGTCACGATAACACTGGATCAGGTCGTCATTAAATTCCAGCGGATGCGAGGTGGTATAACGAATCCGGCCAATACCCGGAATATCCGCAACCAAACGTAACAGATCGGCAAAGGTACAGATATTGCCTTCAAAAGTTTCACCACGGTAGCCATTTACGTTCTGACCCAAAAGTGAAATTTCACGCACGCCTTTTTCTGCCAAACCCGCAATTTCTGCGAGGACATCATCCAGTGGACGGGACACTTCTTCACCACGCGTATAAGGCACCACACAGAAAGAACAGTATTTAGAACAGCCTTCCATAATCGAAACAAAGGCTTTATAGCCTTCAACACGCGGTTCAGGCAGGAAGTCGAATTTCTCGATGTCCGGGAAGGAAATATCCACCAGTTTGATTTTTTCTTTTTTCGGCTTTTCGATCTGCTCAAAATGCTGATCCAGCATTTGCGGCAAACGGTGCAGGGTTTGCGGGCCAAAGATCATGTCGACATAATTGGCACGTTTCTGGATGTTGTCGCCTTCCTGAGACGCTACACAACCACCGACACCAATAATCAGGTCAGGATTTTTATCCTTTAGTTTGCGCCAGCGGCCCAGCTCGGAGAATACTTTCTCCTGTGCCTTTTCACGGATCGAGCAGGTATTCATCAGCAGAATATCGGCATCTTTAGGATCGGTGGTCAGCACATAGCCATGAGAATCGCCTAACAGGTCTGCCATACGGTGACTGTCGTACTCATTCATCTGACACCCTTGCGTTTCGATGTACAGTTTTTTGACTGAAGCATCGCTGGCTGGGGTATGCGCTGGCTGGGTAACAGTGTTTTCTGAGGCAGCTGGGGCACCATTCGGAATGAAGGTTTGAACCGTCATGTAGGCTCCTACAAGGTAATACGTTGAAAGAGTGAACGAATAGCCTGATTGATGCATCAAACAGGTGAATAAAAATTCAATTCACGGACTGAAATCTTGGAAAGGCGCATATTTTAGCAGGAAAGTCGCTTAAACTTATAGCCCAAATTAACTGTGGAAAAATATTGATTTGTGGGCAAAAATTGTCTGTAGATTAATATTGCTTAATCATAAGGTTACATAACTGAACAATAGAGTGGGTTATAATCTTCAAACTAGCTCTTATTATATGCAACATGGGCTAAGCACAAAATCGATGATAGAAGGCAAAGGGATGTTGAAACACACTAAAACTATGTATAAATACTATAAATTAATTACTTTAAGTGTGGCATGTATCTGTTCAGCGAGTACACAGGCAGCAGAAGAACAATTTAATGATGCCTTGCGTGCAGCCAATGCAGGTAATACTGAACTGTTACAGCAATATCGTCTGTCTATGCAGAATGATGCCTTGGGCTATTATCCGGAATACTGGATTTTAAACCAGAATCTTGCCATGCAGCCTGTCAGCCAGATTATCAGCTTTGCCCAGCGTTACCCTCAATCTGCTATGGCTGAAAAGCTGGCAGCAGACTATGTCGAAGAAAAAGTAAAAATGGCAGACTTTAGCACTGCCCAACCGGTATTGCCTTATGTGACCAATGCCGATCCTGCCGAAGCCTGTGCAGTGGCACAAGTGCGCGCCAAAGCTGGCGATGAACTGGTCTATGCCGAGTTTAAAGAAGTCTGGTTAACCACCAATAGCCAGCCTGATTCTTGTACTGGTCTAGGTCGGATGATGCTATCCAGTCCACTCATGACCTCAGAAGACCGTCAGCAGCGACTCTGGGGGCAACTTCGTGCCGGACAGTCAGGTCAGGCCATTGCGACAGCGCAAGGCATTGGTCTAAATCTGTCTCTGGCACAACTGAATTCGATTCAGGCCAATCCCACCAATTATTTGTGGTCTGCGGCTAAAAGTACTGCGGCAGAGCATGCCTATCTGATTTATGCGCTGGGACGTCTGGCCGATAGCGATTTGGACTCAGCGTTGTCTATTGTCAAACGGACTGCCGAAGGTACACCGGTACAGGTACAACGCGCCTTATATCGTGCTGTCGGTTATATCGGTGGTACTACAGTCATGAAAAACAACTTCAATCGGGAAGTGTTGAATGCGCTAGATGTCAGCTATGGCCTGCCATTTAGCCCGGAAGAAGCCGAGATTTATGCACGTCAGGCAATTCGTTTTAGTGCCTGGGAAAGCCTGATTCGTGCCATTGATAGCATGAGTGTTAACCAAAAGCAGGAAGACCGTTGGCAATATTGGCTGGCGCGTGCCAGCGAACAACGTACTGATCGTGCTTCCAAACAGGCAGCAGAAAGTATTTATCGTAAGCTGGCGACCGGAGATGACTATCACAATCTTCTGGCACGCGACAAGCTGGGGCAGGTGACTGCGAGTACACCAAATCCAGCGCAGCCATCCAATCAGGCTATGCAGCGCTTGAATCAGGATATTCATTTCCGCCGTGCTTTCACCTTACGTAATATCAGCGCCCCGGAGAACTATATTAACCGGGAATGGAACTGGGCAGTGCGTCAGGCTTATCTAAAGAAGGATGATGACCTGTTGCTGGCCGCGGCAAAACGTGCCATGGATATGGGCTGGTATGATCGTGCCATTTATGCCGCTGACCGTACCGCGAACAAACATAATTATAACTATCGTTATCCAATGCCACATCAGAATTACGTGGTCAGCCATAGTCGCAATGCGGGGGTTGATCCGGCCTGGGCCTATGGTTTGATGCGTCAGGAAAGCCGTTTCAATACGGTGGCACGTTCACATGTCGGGGCGGGTGGTCTGATGCAGATTATGCCGGATACGGCCAAGCTGGTGGCGCGTCAAATGGGTGAGGCTTATAACCCGGCGGCACTCACCGATATGAATACCAATATTCGCTATGGAACATTCTATTTATCTACGATTCAGCGTCAGCTTAGCGATAGTCCGGTGCTGGCAACAGCAGGCTATAATGCCGGTCCAAACCGTGCCCGCCGCTGGCAGCCGGAATTTCAGGGGATTGCCGCAGATCAATATACTGAAAGTATTCCTTTACTCGAAACCCGAGATTATGTGAAACATGTCATGACCAATGCCACGCATTACGGTATCTTGTTAGGACAGGGGGCACAGTCAGTGGGTAAACGCATGCAACTGATACCATTACGTAATACACAATAAAATTAAAATTATTGGGGGATGGTAATTTATTCATGAAAATAATGAAGGATCGTCGAGTCTGGGCTGGATCGGTTACGCTTGTGGTTTTGGCCAGTAGTCCGGCAGCGTTTGCTACGCCGACAGACTATGTCATGGATGTACAAATGGTCCCGGCCCTATGTAGCCTGTACCCTGAATATGCCAAGAAACGAAAATGTCTGGAAGGTTATTCGCTGAATATCTCCGGCTTATATCCTCAGACCACATCACAAAATTGTACGACCAATAGCTCTGCGAAACTGTCACCACTGCAGTCCAATGTAGTGGCCAGGATCATGCCGGATGACAATACCCGGACAATTTTATGGCGCAATATCGGTGGCTGCGTGCCGATGAATGCCAGTCAGTATTTCCGGACGATTATCAATTATGCAGATCGTCTCAAAGTGCCTGCGGAACTGACGGAACAGGAAAATATCACGATTTCTGTCGATACATTGCGGGCCAAATTCCTGAAAATTAATCCACAATTACCGGGCAATGCCTTGCGATTCAACTGCCAGCAGACCCAGTCAGCCAGCGTACTTACCTCGATCAAGGTCTGTTATCGCCCCAATGGCAATTACAAATCCTGTCCTGCCAACATTATTAATACATGCCCAAAAACTGTCACAATAAAAGGAACATACTGAGCTTTTTTGCCGATTTAATTTATATTTCCTATCAGACTTTAGGTGAAATCCGTCCTCTTTTATATGCATCTGACAAAGGATTGGAGTACAATCTTTCGCGTTTACGATTATTAGATTAAATACTAACTATTTAATCGCATTGAATATCCTCAATTGGAGATAATTAGATGAAGCAAGCAGTTCGTGTTGCCGTTACTGGCGCTGCAGGTCAAATTGGTTACAGCCTATTATTCCGTATCGCAAGCGGCGAAATGCTAGGTAAAGATCAACCAGTGATTTTGCAATTGCTCGAAGTTCCTTTTGAGAAAGCTCAACAAGCGCTTAAAGGCGTAATGATGGAGCTTCAAGATTGTGCATTCCCATTACTAGAAGACATGATCGGTACTGATGATCCTAAAGTTGCATTCAAAGATGCTGACTACGCGCTTCTAGTTGGTTCACGTCCACGTGGTCCAGGTATGGAACGTGCTGACCTGCTTAAAGTGAACGGTGAAATCTTCATCGGTCAAGGTCAAGCATTGAACGAAGTGGCGAGCCGTGACGTTAAAGTTCTAGTTGTTGGTAACCCTGCAAACACGAATGCTTACATCGCAATGAAATCTGCTCCAGATCTTCCAGCGAAAAACTTCACTGCAATGTTACGTCTTGACCACAACCGTGCTGCATCTCAAATTGCTGCTAAAACTGGTAAAGCGGTTAAAGACATCAAAAATCTTACAGTTTGGGGTAACCACTCTCCAACCATGTATGCTGACTACCGTTTTGCAACAATTAACGGCGAAAGCGTTAAAGACATGATCAACGACCAAGAATGGAATGCAAATACATTCCTTCCGACTGTTGGTAAACGTGGTGCTGCGATCATCGAAGCACGTGGTTTGTCTTCTGCTGCTTCTGCTGCTAACGCTGCAATCGACCATATGCGCGATTGGGCTCTTGGCACAAACGGCGAATGGGTAACGATGGGTATTCCTTCTGACGGTTCTTACGGTATCCCTGAAGGCGTAATGTTCGGTTTCCCTGTAACGACTGAAAACGGTGAATACAAAATCGTTCAAGGTCTAGAAATCGACGAATTCAGTCAAGAGCGTATCAACTTCACGTTGAACGAACTTGAAGAAGAGCGCGCAGCAATTGCTGACATGCTTAAATAATTTAATCTTCTTAGATTAAGTTGAAAAAAGCACTCCATTTGGGGTGCTTTTTTTATGCCATTCACTTTAATCAACAAAAAATAACAAGCTGTGAAGGAGAGACAACTGAGTTTTCGCTATGAGCCCTCTAAGGTAGAGACAAGATTATAGATAAAAAGATGGAGGTTCAGATGTTAGAGCAACGCGCCACCTTCGAACTTTTCTTTGAACAATTGGGTCTGGATTCGAGTCCGGAAGCGATTGACGAGTTTATTAGCACGCATCAAATTGGTATGGATGTGCCACTGCATAAAGCTCCTTTTTGGAGTAAATCACAGCATGACTTTCTGATCAGTCACTGGAAGAAAGATGATGACTGGGCCATTTTTGTCGATGTGTTAAATGAACAATTACATATTGAGGCAGAGGGTTCAGGTTCCTGTGACATACCCAGCCATAAATCAACCTAAGAATTCGAATCTCAACACGCTCATAATTTAACGCTACGATGGAGTCTATTTATGCTTACGGAACAACAGTTAACTTTAGAATTATTATTTGAACAATTGGGTTTGCCTTCTGATGAAGCCTCAATTACTCAGTTTACCGATACCCATCAATTACCATCTGAAGTCGCATTGCCAGATGCCGAATTCTGGAGTGAGGGGCAAAGTGCCTTCTTGCGTGAACACTGGCACCAAGATGATGAATGGATTGTCATTATTGACAAGTTAAATCAGCTTTTACATGTGGAAAGCGACAAGCAAAGCTCTTAAATGCATTCATACAAAAAGAAACAACAAACCTAGTCAAATGACTAGGTTTTTTTTGCCTTATCTTATAAGTTAGATCTATAAATAATTACAATTTATCTGATATAAGGAGGGCGCGATGCTCGCAAAGAACCAACCATCCTTAGAGCTCTTGTTTTCTCAGCTCGGTCTCGCCAATAGTCCTGCGGCTATTGAATTGTATATACGCACCCATCAACTGCCAGCAGGGCTATCCTTGCACGATGCGCCGTTCTGGAATAAAGCCCAACGTTCTTTATTGATCAGCCATTTGGTACAAGATGATGATTGGGCAATTTGGGTCGATGAACTGAATCAGCAATTGCACATGGACGCTTATAGACGTCAACCTGCTTGATCATTTTTTCCTGAGCCTTTCTAATATTTAGAATAAGACGATATAGCTTGCATTAAAAAAATGCCTCATCTGAGGCGTTTTTGTTCTTTGGCTTAATGCATTTTGCTTTTTAATATTTTGTTAAACCATTCGTGCTGACGATAATCATTAAAAGCGTGATGCTGCTGTAATAATTCCAGCTCAAATTCGGCAGTCATAGTGTATTTACCTAACCAGTGACGGGTCAGGGCCGGCTCATTTTTACTGGCACTGGCATAGGCCAAGAAGAAATAAATATCACCATGTTCATAGCTGGCCATCGGTTTTAGAATTTGCTGGGTAATCAGAGCGAAATGGTGCTCTTTGGTCAGTTCAAAGAACATCATATAGGCCTTGGCCAGATGCAAAGATAGATTGATATACATGCGCAGCGGCATTTCTTCAAATTCTACCCGGCCTTGTTCCAGCAACACTACGGCTTCTTGCAGGAAATGTCGCTGTTCCTGACGCAGTTCACTTAAAGTCACCAGCTGTAAACGAAGATCAGCACGTTCAAGCGTTAATTCTGGCGTATTGCCTTTTAAATACAATTGGTCAGTTTCACCCAGACGTTGAATAATCTGTTTGGTCGTTAATCGCATCAACGCAATCCTCATTTCTCAATAATGGCTATATGAGGCTAAAAATTAAAATTTAAAGCGGCTAGCCGTCTTAGAGTAGTGAGGTATCACTTCTTAGCCAGGCGGTAATGGATAGGCGTTGCTGTTTAGAGATTAAAACTTCATGTAATAAATCGCTCTGGAACAGCGCCATTCGGTTCGGTTTTGGCTGGATAATATGCCACTGGCCATGTTTGTCCTGCAGGCGCAGTTCACCGCCCCAGTCCGCCTGCCATTGTTCATGTAAATAATACACACTGGAAATCATCCGGCCATTTTTATCTTGAGGATTGTCGCGGTGCAGGGCATAGAACTCACCCGCGTGATAGCAAGCGAAATGTGCTTCGACATCTTTGATACCTAAATAAAACGCGCGGTTTAAAATTTGGGAAAATTGTTGAAGGGTTTGGATGTGTAGGTGGGAAATTTGAAATTCAGGTTGTAACCAAAGAATATGATCACTACGGATGTTGTTAACGACACCATTTTGAATGGCTGCATTGCGAAATTTGTTTAAGTGGCTTAAGCATTCTTGACTCACAGCATGTTGATATTCGCTAGAATAAGCATCGTCAACAATACTAAAGCCATGTTGATCTAAATCATCTAAGATTTGATCAACATTCCAATCCCCTGGGATGATAACTGCTTCCATTTTTTCAATTCTCGATAGTGTGGTAAAAAAAGGTCCGCTATTTTAGTGCAATAATCGTTTCTGAACGAAATAGTTTTTCATGTTAAAATAGCAATTGATCTTAGGAATAATTGAAACATGAATTACCGTCACTCTTACCACGCAGGCAACTTTGCCGATGTCATGAAGCACGTTTTATTGCTTCAGTTGTTGACTCGACTGAATGCAAAAGACAAACCTTATCGCTATGTAGATACGCATGGTGGTGCAGGTAAATATGATTTGTCGACTGCCGAAGCGCAAAAATCAGGTGAGTTTTTAAACGGTATTCATCGTCTGGTTAAGCTGGATGATTCAATCAAGCGTAATGCACCTGAAGGCGTACAACAATACTTGAAAATTGTTGAAAACATGCGTGAAAACTTTGGTAAGGGTGCTTATCCGGGTTCACCGTGGTTTGCGCTAGAAGGCATGCGTGAGATTGATAAAGCGACCATTTTTGAAATGCAGCGCGATGTATTTCAGCAACTTCGTCATAATATTTTTGACAAGCGTGCGGGTTTGCATGAGCGTGATGCATACGAAGGTCTTTTAGCAGTCATTCCACCAAAAGAAAAACGTGGCCTGGTGATGATCGATCCGCCATATGAACTGGAACGTAAAGATTTTCCGCAGTTGGTTGAACTGCTGGTTGCCGCGTATAAGAAATGGCCGACAGGTGTATTCGCCGTTTGGTATCCAATTAAAGACCGTGCCATGATCGAACGCTTCGAGAAGAAAATGTTTAAGACCGGTATCCGCCGTCAACTGGTTTGTGAAGTCTGTGTATGGCCGGATGATACCCCAGTAGGCTTGAACGGTTGTGGTTTGCTGGTGATTAACCCACCTTGGAAATTCTCTGAAGATGCAGATGAAGCGTTACAGTGGTTATTCCCGCATCTTCGCATGAGTGAAAATGGTGGTCACGCTGCAGTTCGCTGGTTAGTGGGCGAATAATTTTTTCAAAGATCAGGTCATAGCTAGGATCGACAAGAATGACAAATATAAGCAAACCGGAACGTGACTCTTCAACTGAAGTGCCTTTCGATGGCATCACCTTCGAGGTGGAAGAAGAGGAGCATACCCAGGAAGGGCAAAAAGTTAAGCGTCGAGGCATCTATCTATGGCCGAACCTGATTACAACCGCAGCGTTGTTGTCAGGTTTCTACTCGATTATTGCCAGTATGAATGGTGATTTTCAGCAAGCTATTTATGCGATCTTTATTGCGGCATTACTGGATGGACTAGATGGCCGTGTGGCACGTGCCATTGGTGCACAAAGTCCGTTCGGCGAACAGTTCGATTCCCTTTCTGACATGCTGGCTTTTGGTGTGGCTCCCGCTATTTTGATGTATAGCTGGGGCTTGAGCGATTTGGGTCGTATTGGTCTGGCAGCCTGTTTTGTCTATACCGCATGTGCTGCGTTCCGTCTGGCACGTTTCAATGTGCAGATTGGTGTGGTCGATAAACGTTATTTTATCGGTGTCGCAAGTCCTCTGGCTGCCATCATGATTGTATCATTGGTCTGGGTCGGTCTGGATTTTCCAGAAATCTTTGATATTCGTGAACCTTCTCTTCAGGTCATTAATGCAGTGGTCATTATTGCGGTGGGCTTGTTGATGATTTCCAATATCAAATACTATTCATTTAAAACTGTAGAACGTAAACGGGTTCCATTTTTTGTCCTACCAATTGCCGTATTCGTCTTTGCAGCGATGACTTATAATATTCCTGTCGGCATTCTGGTCATTTCTATTCTCTATGCCTTGTCTGGTTTTATCACCACCTTTATGGCAAAAAGATCGAGTACATTATAAAAAGATAAGGAGTCTGAGATGCGGTTTCTTCAAGATTTTCTAGATCGTTCGAAACAGCTAAATCAGACTCCTGCTGTTTCACAGCACAATCTTGCCTATCATGGGCCAAACCAGAAATATAAAATTATTCATCAGGGTTTGATGATCCCCGGGCTTCCGACACCGCTCTATTATTTAAACTTTCTGAGTATTATCGGGCAACCCAATGCCCCCATGCTGGCAAACCCGAGTGCAATCGAAACCACAGCCCTAGATACCGCCACCGTGATTTGCAGTGCGAGTCCGCATATGGTGGGGCAATTGCATCACTATTCGGTCAAGCAGGACTGTCATTTTAGATCGGGTCTGTTTCAGTTTCTGGATCGGGAGCAATTGAGCGGAAGTTTTCCAAATTTTCGTTTGCAGCGTTCTGACTCGGAACTCAGTTTTGACTTAAATATTCAGACCACTCAGCTGATTTCTCATTTTACCCAAATGCGGTTTTCCTTGGCAGATCACTGGTCTTTGTTATGTCATTGTCAGGGAACGGTGAACTATAAAGCGCAGCAATATGCGATCGATGGTCTTGGAAGCTTTGAATACGCGCGGAGTTTTAACTTTCCTTATTTACCTTTGGTCTTCCTAACTTATCAAATTATTAATCTCAGTGAAAACCGGCAACTGTTGTTGGCGCAAATCCGGGATGGTTTTAATAGCATTGTTCAGTCGCGGATATATCTACGTGATTTAAAAAACATGCGGACCCAAATGTTCGATCGCAAAGTTTATTTTAAAGTTCATCGTGTTTATCCGCGTGTCACTACCCCCAATGGGCAAAGTATGTATTTGCCACGTGAATTTGAATGGTGTTATGAAAATGCAGACGGCACTTGTATCTGGGTGCAAGGCCAAAGTCGCGGAGATTTTAAATTTGGCCTGGCTGCGGGCTATGTGGGAAGTTTTAGTTATCAAGTAAAAATAAATGAACAGACCGAAAATGGGGAGGGGGGCTATTGTGAATACATAGATTGCCGACCTTTACGCTTTCAGGAACAGAATAAAACTGAAAAAAGATTAAGTCATTTATCCAATTCAGTCCCTTTACTGCTCAAGAAATAAATAAAAGCGCGATTTTTGTAGAATAAATAAACAGTCGTGATATTTTTGCTGAATTATTTAAAAATAGGGGTTGTATTGGGTTGGGAATCCTGTAGAATGCACATCCATCGGCGGTGATGAAGATCAAAACTTCTGATAAAACAGTGACTTAGTTAAGATTGACTAAGTTGGGTTTTAGAAAGAAAGTTTAAAAATAGTTTTCATTACTGGTTGACTTTCTAGAGATAGAGAGTAATATAGCCGACCTAGCTTGCTGGTGACGAATTAGCAAGAAGATCATTAAGAGATTATGAAGAACAACTTGTGTGGATTTTTACTGGTTGATCGATCGAAATTATTTTCATTGATTGATGGTAGAAATTACTCGAAGTTTATTTGAGAAAT
>NZ_JBWZQN010000069.1:0-16649 GCF_056724605.1 Prolinoborus fasciculus
GTTTGAGCATTTTGAGTGGTTGCTTCTTTATTGGCATCTGCATATGCAGCGGCTTGAGCATCAGTAAGCCCAGCAGCTTTCGCTTTAGCCACAAGAGCAACACGGTTCGCTTCGATGGCAGCAGCTTGTTCATTGTTTATTTGAGGAGTGGAGTTTGCGGCAGAATGATGTCCACCACTACTACATGCGATAATAGATATTGATATCAATGTAACAATACTTACTTTTGAGATACTTTTAATCTGCATTTGTGTTTTCTTTGTAAATACTATGTAAAGTTGTATGATATTAAAATTTATTTTCTCTTTATTCAATTATAGAAAATAAAAATAGTTAATAATTTTCATATAAATAATTTAACTTTTATACTAAAAGGAAAATTATTTATTATTAGACCTCTTGCGAAAGTATCATTTTTGGCTATTTTAGAATTTGATATTTATTTAAAAATCAACGCTTATTGCTGATTAAATTTCGACCAACTCAAGAGGTCTATCAAATAAATCTAAAATTAACATAATACACCTTATACGAAATGTGTTATAATTAACCTTTAAATTCATATACTTATTTAAAAGTTTATAGCCCAATCAAGCCCGTTTGGGCTTTTTTTATGATTTATCACGTTCCACGCTTACTATTTGATCATTGTTCCACGGTTTTGATTAGATCAGGTGAACAATGACCTTATCCATTGGGTAAGAAAAAACGGCTCAGGAATCCCCTTTTCTGTGGTTCCGGCTCGACATGTTCCGGGACAGGAATGCGCTTATTTTCTTTTTGAGTAGAAGTAGTCAATTCGTCATAGTTTGGCTCAGCCTCTGGCCGAGGATCTGTTGCTATATTTGAATCAGTAGATTGATTTATCTTCCCAATATCTTCTTGTTTTGGCTGTTCTAGGGTGCCTTTAAACTCAATTCTATGTGTGAGATCTTCTATATGTTGCATCAAAGACTTTTCTCTTTGATTGGCTAAATCCAACTGGTTTTTAAGAAGAGAAATTTGGTCTTTTAATACATTTTCAACTTCAGATTGAACGTGTACCTGTACATCCTTCTGAACTTGTTCAGTACGTGTACTGGACTGAACACCGACTGGATTACCATAAACTCTGATAAGTTCAGATAAGTCTATAAGTCCATCATGATCTCTTGATAATTCACCATTTTTTAAAGCCTCATATATTGTTGTACGTGATTTTTTAAAGGCTTTACTTGCGTCCATAACGCTAAATTTTGTTGTGTTCAATGTAATCCCTCAGTGCGTGTACAAGGATGTTCATGTGAACATCCAATCTGAACATGAAGTTTATTTTGTATTAAATCCTACTTTCTTTAGATATGGCAGTAGTTCTTCGATTTTATGTGGATCCTGCAACATTTCGGCAATGCGAACCGAAAATTGAGAGTAACTTTCTGTACCTTGAGAATATTTATTCATCTCGGCAAGCTCAGAGAGTTTATTAGCAAAAAGATAACGCTGCGAATCAGTCATTTTTAAAACTATAGGTTGTATAGCTATATCAGACTTCTTTGGTTGCTTTCTAATTTTATAGGTAAACTCAAATCCTATAATTTTTTTCCCTGCCTTCTTATTAGTATATTGAAGGTTATATATATCGCAGGCTTTGCTCTTATTTATTTGAGTGACAGCTAAGTCCAGGACATTGTCTTTTAAGTTTGACATAGTTTTATATTTATTTTGGATACCGAACCTAGATCGAAGATCATCTAACTCTAGAAAAACTTTTTGCTCTTTATAGTTCTGCACTTCTTTAAGAATTTCATATAAGCGATTGGCATATTGGCTGCTTAAATCAACCGTATGTTGAAGATCAATTTGAGTAAATTTATTAGCTAGCTCACTTACAAATGGCAAGACGTCATTAGCAAATTGAATCTCAATTCTAGCTTCACCTTCAAGATATCCCTTCATTTGAATAAATCTATATGTTCTAACATGTTTTTTAGTATTCGAGATTTCTCGCTCTAATGTGAACTGGCGTTCAAATAGAGTATCTACAGCCGTTCTAAGGGCTTTATAACCGCCATCTATGGTGTCTGAAAACAAATCTGCATATTCATGAGCTGAAATGGTGATTGGTACATTATTATCTAATGTAATGTTATTAGAACGAATTTTTGATAAAGCAATATTGAACAATCTATGCTCAACAACAGTCATTTTATAATGAGCTTTTACTAAATCATTTGCTTTAGAGACAAGAATCGACATGTCTAAATTTTCTGAACGGCTCATTCTTATTTCCCTATAAACATTATATGGATCTACCAAAATCTAGATAAATTTTTTACTTAGGAAATCATCATAGCAATACTCATTTAAATAGTAAAATAAAAACCTATGTTTATGCAGATAAAACCTATGTTTGAAACGGATAAAACCTATGTTTGAAACGGATAAAACCTATGTTTATGCGGATAAAACCTATGTTTGAAACGGATAAAACCTATGTTTATACCTTCGTAATTAACTGAAAATAAAAAAGAAAACATGCCTTAAATATTAAATATTATAAATATAAAATAAAAAAGAAAATTCATAAAAATTGCCCTTGGTTTTCGCTTCGCTCAAACTCTATTGAATCTCGCTTTCGCTCGATTCTTTGGGGCAATTTTTTGCTCAATAGCAAATAGGATTTAAATAATGAAAAAGCAAAGTCAAAGGCAACAGCAAGAATGGATTCGCTTCGCTCATAGAACGTTTTTGCTCGCTACGCTCGGTCTAGGCTCAATTTTTCGGTATTTAATGAATTAGATTTGAGCCTTTTATTTTTAAAAGCAGTTTTTCAGAGAGGTCGAGGCGCGAATTTTCTCTGTTCACTCGTAGACACTCGTTCTGTGAAGGTGATTGAACTGGCAATAGGGTAAGGGCATCAGAATGCTGACTAAGATGAATTTGAACAGAGTTTTTTTTTACAAACCTTAATCAGCTATCTCCGTCCAAAATTCCATTCCTGAATTGACTAAGCCAGGGTCATTTTCAAAGACTGCTTTTAAATCAGCAACGCTTACCCCTGAATGCCAAAATATGACGTGGAAGGAGATGGTCTGCTTTGCAATTTCCAGGGTGTTTTCATCGGAGTATTTAATAAAAAGGGAGATTGCTTTTTGGTTTCTACCAAAAAGAAAAGCAAAAATAATCTTTCGTTCAGGATCTTGCCCTAAAAACTCATCTCTTTTCATTTCTTTTGAACCCTGATTTTGTTGAAGGCTGAGAATAAAACGACAGTATTTACGTTATATCTCTGAACCTGCTGATTGTAGCTTTTTTAAAAGCTGAAAGCCTTGCTCTATCAGTAATAAGCAGTTTTTTAAGAATAAGAATGCACAAGTTTTAGTCATTTACTCATCGATACTGGTTCTGCTAATATTGGATTGATAAGAATTAAAATGTTCAAAAACTTCAATAAATTAATGGATATATTTATGATTAATCCACTCGCTTTAGAAATTACTAAAAAATTACGCTCTATTTATGCTCATCAAGTCAGAGTTGCAGAGCTGTTTTTAAAAATAGGTCAGGTCTCTGATTTTACCCCTCTTGTACTCACCGGTAATAAATCAGTTTTTTCTTTTAAAGAAACAGGGAAATCTATAACTAAAATTAAAAAAGAAATTTCTGCTGTCAGAAGTACTTCCCATGCGGATGCAGTGTTAGTAGAGATTATTTCCGACTTGATCTAGCTTGGATCGGGCTATGGCTCACCAAAATCATAATCATCATTTCTGGGTTTTTGCTGTGCCAGTTTGCTAATTTGTTCTGGGACGATTGGTTTCTGTGTCTGAACCTGTGCTGAATCTACTTCAGGACGTTCAGTCTGTGGTGTAATTTTAAATTCGAAGGCAGGCTCTGGATACTGCAGTGAATTGATCAGTTCATAATTAATCCGATGGATATTCAATTGCTCTTGCTGAAAAACTGGCTTCAAGTCTTGTTCGATATCCAGAATATCTTTCTTAAGCTCATTTTGATTCTTAGCTTTCTTGGCCAGATGATTCATGTAGTAAATGACTTCCAGGGATGGGTAGGGTTCACTCATACATGAATAAAAATGGTCGTGCTGCTGATCTAGCTGCTGCTGTTTCTGTTCCAGTTCCCGCTCTTTGGCATTGTGGATCCTGATTTTCTGAATTTTCGACAGGTATTCAGCCGTTTCATTCTGTTTCCCGGCTCCAAGCTTAGGTTCGGCAATGTAAATCGTGCCGTGAAGTTCATTGTATTGGTCGTAGCTGCCAGCTGAAACCTGGTTTTTGATTGTGATGTCTTGGCCATCGATATGGTAAGTCACGGTAGGGCAGTGTTGAGCCAGGGCATCGTTTAGATGGTTTTCCCAGGCTTTACGAATGAACAATAAAAACTCGGAGTAATTTTGATGCCCATTCTGCAGCTGGATTTTTTTAACGCCACCTTGAGCTGGGTCCTTGGCGTTATAGCGTTTGAAATATTGTTCTGCAGTGCGTTCCAGACCATCATCCACCTTTAAAGAGAACATTAAATGACAATGTGGCTGATCTTCACCGCTGAGACGTGATTTTACGTTGTGTATTGCGTAAGAATGAGGAAATTGCTGTTTAGCTACATGTTGCTCTAAAAACGTCTCTACGAGCGTTTTACGCTGCTCTGGCGTGAATTCATTGGGCAGCGCAATTTCATATTCCATGTACACCTTGGCATTGGCCCGTTCATAAGTGTCGGCTGCAGACCAGAACTCTATCGGATCTTTGACCCAAGAAGGCATGCATTGCCCGGGTTCAACATGTTCCAGCACCTCATGACTGTTTTTGCGGACCTGTTCATATTGCATCAGCCGGGCAATGTAGCAGTAGTGCTGGGTGGCGTAGCCTTTGCCCTTGCTTTTGACGCTGAAATGGTAAGTTGCCATGTATACCGCCTGGGATGCTGGGCCGTTTTTAACCGAGTGAAACGAGGGTGAAAACCTCCAGATTTGGAATGCCTGGATGGCTGGAAAATCTGGTTGAAAGGGGTCAAGGGGAAAGCATCCCCTTGCGTACTAGTTTCTCCGATGAGGAGAAACTGTCAAGTGCGAATTAATTAAAATTAAATTAAAAATTCTTTTCAAGAAATTTTAATTTAATTTTAATTAATTATTTTCAGACTGCCCAATTTAAATATGGTAAAACCATATCTAAATTGGTAGCAGTTCTGAAAATTTGGCGGCAGATGATATGGAAATGGAAAAAGCAAAAAAGCGCGGTAGACCAGCTCAATTACTTCAAATTGCGGAATTACATGCTTTTGTTGAGTTTCTTTTATCTCAAGATGATCGTTCTGAATTGCAAAATCAGGTGATTGATGCCCTACAAGCCAATGACTGTAATTTTGAAATGTTGTCTGAAGCTGAGCAGATCCTAGTTAAAGAAGCTCTAAAACCATATCGTGAGCATCTTAAGTTACAGTTACTGTTTGATGAACTGTCTAAAAATTCCAAACGTACAGAGTATGAAGGAAAGTTTATTCAGCTCTATGAGTCGTATCAAAAAAATGAACTAGATCCGGCTGAACTGAATATTCTGAAAGTGATGTGTACGCGATATCATAAGTTCAAAGCCCAGCAACTTGAATTAAAAGATTTGGAACTTTATCTCAGTCAAATTCAGAAAAAAGATGCCGGAAAGAAACGTAAAGCTGAAAATCAACGTAAATTTGAAGTGGGCGGTGGTGTTTTAAGTCTTTATAAGATTAAAAACGATGATTCTTTAGACCCTAAAAATTTTTTAAATAGAATGAAATCGGATCGGTATTTTGCGGGTTATTTACGTAAATCAAACTTATATAAACAAGTTTGGGCGCTTGATCTTCTCCCTGCAGAAAAAGCTGAACTACTTTTTGAGGTGCTCCATCAGATCCTTTCATTTAAAAACAACGACACTGGAACTAATATTTTTGATTTGGCGCTTTCAAAGGCTCAAAGACAATTAAAAATAAAAAAAGAACAAAGCCAATGATGTGTTGAAAATACCAATTAAATAAAACCAATTTTAAAGCTTCCCTACTCAATTAGTAATTTTTAGTATTTATGTGGCTTTAGAGTACACCCTAAAGTAACGTCATGGCGGCCCCAATCCTGAACCTAAAATCAATGTTTTAGATGCCGTGGAACATCAATTTTAGTATGCTCAAAGAAAGTCTTAGATTTATACGTGACAATAAAAAGCCAGTTGTATGAACTGGCTTTTTCTATTTGGGATTTACTTACCCATTGCGATTTTTTTACTGTGCCTCTCATAAATTAACAGTCAAAGCTGAAGAAGTGTTCTGGGAAACAAGAAACAAAGGCTTTTTGAATATCGCTGTACTCACACTCAGGATGCTTCTCTAAATAACGTCGAGTCCAAATCAGTGTGGCTTCATAATCGTTAAAGCACTGATCGAGTTGTAAAAAAATCCACAGTTCATGGGCTTTTTGAATGAAAAAGTCATTGATGATCATGAGAGCAATTTTCTTTTCAGTGTTTGAATCCGGGTATGAGTACATATTACATTTCTCCGATAGTAAGGATAAATAGGTTAGTTGATAAGCTATTTATAACACATAAAAATATGTGTTTACCACATAATTTTATGTGTTTTTATGTAAATATAACCCTATGCTATAATCTCAAAACACCATTTCTATAAATTTAATTAAATGCCATATACTGAATTTCAACGTCTTGTCGGTAAAGCAGGGCTTTCAATTAAGGAATTTGCTGCCTTATTGGATATGAAACCTAATTCGATTACGAATTACAGTAAACAAGGTGTGGTTCCTACACATATTGCTGTAATCGTTGCGTTGATTTCTACGATGAAAGATGAGGGATTAGATTTCTATCCAATTTTTGAAAAAGTTAAGTCGTATTCACAAGAATAAAACTCTCGTTTTTTGATTGTTGTAAGCTTTTTAGTAGATATTGATGATGTAAAAAATGCCTGAACTTCAGGCATTTTTTTGTTTCAGGGACTTATAAGCCTCGATAGAACTTTTCAATAAAGTATCGAGTTTTGAGAACCAGGGTGATCATCAAATTCTTATGTTCTGAGATCTTAGGTCGAGCAATCGATAAACCGGACATTTCTATTTGGGGGTTACAACTGAATTTCGCATAAGAGATTTTATGTTAAATAAATGGTATTCTTTCTTCCGTATAGTTAAATAATCGGTAGTAAGGCTAAAAAAATGCAATTCAAAGGTTAATTTAGTCAATAAAAAAGCCCAACATCCTGTTAGGCTTTTTTACATATTTGATGCGTTGGTATAACTCCTGTCGTACCTCACATTCCCTGTATCTGATCTTATTATTCTTATCTGGAGCATCCTGCTCTCTATGTCCCCATAATAGAAAATTGATGAAGAATGGCATAGACGCAAAGAGCCTGAATGAATGTAAGTCAAAGCGTACAAAATTGGCTGAGATTTATCCCAAGGGTTGTCCGCAGAAATTGGGGATAATTTGAGCAGTGGATGAGTTGATAAATCATAACAATGTACTTTTTTGATTAAATATTGATCATATTTATTTAATCTATTTTTATTAAAATTTTATGAATTCATAAATCATTAATATGTAAGCAAAGTTTAGATATATGACAAATCAACCAAAGTGTCATTTTCAACTCTTAAGTTTGAATCGCTTTTTAAAAAATCAAACCTGAGACTACATAATGACTAAATTGACTTCATTGAGCTTAGCAATATTATTGGCATTCAATTTAACTGCCTGCAACGACAATGATGATAAAGATGAATCATCCGCCCTGCCTGAAACACCGACAACACCAGCCCCAGAGCCAGAAACACCAGAAGAAGAAGTTCCTGTACCTAAAGTCTATTTAGACGAAAACTTCGATCAACTCACAGCGCTGCCAGCAGCATGGACAACACTGCGCTCAAATGCAGGCACGGTTGAAGTCAAAGACGGCAGCTTATTCATTGATGGGCGCGCCAATGACACACAAATGACCACGTTAATGCTGTCACCTGAATATCAAAAACTCAGAAACTATCGCATAGATATCGAATTTACTTATTTAGAAAGAAATAATGGCGGCCGCTGGGGCAGTATTATTTACCGCGCTGCTGACAGCTATGCTGAACCTGCCTTCACGCCTTATTATCAATTTGCAATTCGCGCCGATGCAGCTGGCGCCAGCGGTCTAGAACTTGCGCTGCGCCAGCCTACCAATGCGTGGAATGTGCTGCATAAATCTGCTTATAAAGAAAATATGGAGGTCAATAAGTCGTATAAAGCGACTGTGATTGTGCATGGTCAACGTGTGCGCCATTATATTGATGACAATTTAGTCTTAGACACCACACTGCCTTATAATTTAGATCAAGGCGCAATTGGCCTCTCTACTGCTGGCTTATTGATGAAAGTAGATGCCATCAAAATTACAGAACAGCTTGATCCTCTGCCAGAATCAAACCGTGTTACCGAAATTATTGATCATAATCTGCCAGTTTCTATGGCGCCAACCATTGCACAGCCTGCACCCGTGAACGGCATTTCCTCTACAGCAGCAACACACATTGCCTATCAGCTCGATGAACAATTAAATCTATTGAATACTGAGCAGGAAAAAGTCATGGCTTTACGTGATTATCTGAATGACTCAACACGCCGCACACTTCCGCTGCTACGCATTCAAAATGAACAGACCATTAATAAGCTAAAAACATTGGGCGAAAGTTATGATCTGGCGGATATTACCTTGCTTTCAGATCAGCCAGAGCTTCTTCGCAAAGCGCGAATTGCAATTCCAGCACTGCGTACCGCGCTGGATTACTCTAAACAAACTGGGCTGAGCAGCTCAACTAAGGATATTGTGACCATTGCCCACAATACCAATTCATCACTTGCAAAAATTGTGATTCTGCCTAAGCATCTGGTACAAACAGAAGTGGTTTCACATTTACAGCGTCTGCTGATTACACCGTGGGCAAACCTAGACAGCAGCAGCCCATTAACAGCAGCAGAGTTCTTAAGCACAGGTGTAAACGGTATTTACACCGAGCAGCCCGACAGCGTTCTTTCTATTATGAAATTAATGGCGCCGAACACGCTGCTGCGCAAACCGCTGATTACAGGCCATCGCGGTATTCCTGCACTTGAGGATGAAAACACTTTAGAAGGCACATTAAAAGCGATTCAAGTTGGCGCAGATGCGGTTGAGTACGATGTATATCTTTCTAAAGATAATCATGTCGTGGTCATGCATGATTCAACCACAACACGCACTACAGGTGTAAATGCCAAAATTGAAGATTTGACGCTCGCAGAAATTCAAAACTTACGCACCATTCCAAATGGACGTAAAGTACCGACAATGGATGAAATTCTTGCGGCTGTAAAACAATATCCAAATGTGACAAACTTCATTGAAATAAAGAGTTCAAAACCTGAAATTGTACCAAAAATTAAGGAATTGCTAGATAAGCATAATGCCTATGATCAAGCGATTGTCATCAGTTTCGTTGGCGATCAAATTCTACATATGAAGAATGAAATTCCTGGTGTATCCACTGGATACTTGACCAGTACGCCAACAGCTCAAAGCAATATTGTCAACACGCGCCGCATTTTAGATGCTGCACAAAAATACTCTTCTACTTTTAATCCTTCTTTTTCTGGTTTAAATAAAGAGCTGATGATGATGGCGAGCCAGCGCGGCGTGACTTTCTGGCCATGGACTTTCCGCTTAAATAAAGATGACTTCTACCGCATGTATGTACAAGGCACACATGGTCTAACGACTGATTATGCGCATGAATCTTCAAATCTGGCGGTAAAATTGAATACAGCAAGTCAGCTCATAGCCACTGCAGGCAAGCCTGTAGAAATCAATGCAGAAATCCAAACTCAAATTGGAACGAAATCGAATTATCTTGTTAAAAATATGCTGGTTTTGCCAAATTCGGCTAAATATACGCAAAATGGCCAAGGGCTGACATTTACTGAAAAAGGTACAGCTTATGTCATGCCAAGCTATCAATATACGATGGCACCAAATTACACCTATACGATTTATGCAAAACCTGTCACTGTAACAATTCAATAAAATTAAAACATATGCTTAGATTCTTAGAGCATCACCTTGATGAGTTAATGTAGTAAAAACCCACTGTAAAGTGGGTTTTTTTAACTAAGTCAATAAAAATTGATAAAGCATGCTGTTCGGTAAGTATCAAGGTAGTTGTCACCTTTTATTGATTTTAAATTTGTATTTTTAACCGATCAGGATTAAGCATAACAACATCCGTTCTGTGCTAATTTTTGGTCTGTTTCTACCATTCTCTATTCCCATCCTTAATATTTTCTAAAATTAACATAATACGGATTATGCGAAGTCAAAAATGGGAGCCTATAGCTCCCATTTTTTACGGATGATTTTTTAGTTCATTCAGCATGGCATCACGCAGAATCTTGTTCATTCGTGTTTGATAGCCTTTTCCTTGGGCTTTTAGCCACTGCATAACATCTGCATCAATACGAACCGTAGTTACTTGTTTAGTCGGTTTGTAAAAAGGATTTTGTACTGCATTTTTCCAAAAACTTTCATCAAGTTCGGGAATATCTGAAAAGTCTATTTCACTGTCTGGGCGTTTATCTAATGCCTCAAGTCTTGCCTTTTGTTCTTCAGATAAGACAGGAGGTTTATTCAAATCTACTTTGTACGTAACGGTTTTTTTCATACTGTTTCCTCTCTTTTTTCTCTGCCTGTCGTGCTGAAATAATACGGATATGATCAATCCCATTATGATCTTGTACAGTATGAGCCACTAATAAAACTGTCTGCCCGTGTACGAGACCTATCGCTTGCCAACGATATTCACCATTTTCAAAGCGATCCTGTTTGAAGACGGCATGAGCATCATAAAAAACCAAGGTTGCATCTTCAAAAGCTACACCATGTTTTTTGAGGTTTGTTTCTGCTTTATGCTCATCCCATGAAAACTCAATTTCCATAGTTGCATCGCTTTTTGTTAATATAAAAATGTTAATACAAAATTGTAAATTTTGCAAAGTTGTTCCATTTTCTATTGGCAAAATCTTACAGAATCGAACATAAAAAAGCCGACTTGTTTCAAAATCGGATTTTTGGGCATTTTTAGATTTTTATTATTCAAATAAGTATCTGATATTTAAATTAATATACAAGTGTACTTCGTATAACCGCCATTATGTTAAATGGATAGTTGTTTAGTGGAAAAATCAAGTTTTTGAAATTTCAAATTGAAGTTTTTTTGTTCAATTAGTAATTGTAATTTATATTCTATTGAATAACTATTTCATAACTTTTCCTATCATATTTGGCTGCATACGTAGCTACTTCTTGATTAATCTCTTTATGATTTTTATCTAAATATGAAAAGATTATTGAATCCTCATTGTGCTGCTCGTAATTGATGGCGTATTTATATTCTGAATAAGGATAAAGAGTACCTAAGCTATAAGTTTTTTGAGCACTAATATAAGTTACTTTAAGGTCTGTAATTGGATAATCAGTCTGATTTTTAATAAAAATATATCCATTTTTTTCAAATGGCTGGCATCCTATAAGTAGAACTAATGTAAGACAGTAAAATAGGCTATTCTTCATTTTGGTAGTTCTTCAAGTGGTCTTATGAGTTTATTAATAACTATAACTTGTGAGGTATCACAGCCATGATCTACTTCAGTTATCCAAGAATAATTATTTTTTTCTAGAGGATAGGAGCCGCCCCCTCCATATGCTACTTTATCACCTAAAAAATAAGTATCCGAATCTACTTTTAGGCTCTTAGTTTCCGTATCCCAATCTAGAGTTTTTGTAGCAAAAATTGGCAGAACTTTAGAGCCATCAGCATGTTCTAGGTATAGGCATTTACCTTCCCTAATAAGCTTAGCCTCACTATAACTTGCATTATCTGCTCCCCCCGTATATTGAATACGTGGAACAACTATATTTGATTCAATTTTTTCTGTAACTGGACTGCAGGCTGCAAGTAAACTTAATAAAATAAATTCTAATCTTTTCATATTAAAGGAATTTTTTGAGAGAGTAATAGAGAAATTAAAGCAAATTATTCCAAAAGGCTCTGATTAAAAATTGTTAAAATTAGTAGATATATGAGAGGAAATTATGAAAAAATTTTTATACTTCAATTGCTTATCTTTTATTTTTACTTATTTATCTTTGTTTTATCAGAAATATACATTAGTGGATCGTATAGTTGTAGACAAGCTTGAAAAAGTTAAAGTCATTGGAGGAGGATTTCCCTTACAGTTTTTAGTAGATGGTGAAATATCTCCAGGTGGGAGTATAGCGCTAGATCCTTTAAATATTATTATAGGAATAGATCAATTTATCTTCTTATATTTTATTTTTGATTATTTGTTCTGGATAAGTGTTTTATTTGCTTTTTACATAATTTTGAAAAGGTACAAACTAAAACAGATTTTCTAAAATTAACATAATACACGTTATACGAAATGCCCTTGATCAAGGACATTTTTAGCCGCTACTTAACGTAGAATATCTTATGCAAAGTGAAAAACGACGGTCTATTGTCCTCGTTTCATATAACATTCATTATTTCAACTGAGGATAAAAAAGCTTTAAAACGATCTTTTTTGAGAAAGGAACAAGAAACAAAAGACATGGATAAGCAATAATCCAATTAATCATCCATTGTGAAAAAACAATTGATAATAAAAATTTATCTTCATTTAAAGCTCCTAGAATAGCGTTAATGCCACTCATAAAGAATGAGACAAAAAGGGGAATCAAAAACCCCTGTAATGATAGCTTGTTCATTGATTATTAAGATTTAAAATATTCTTGAACTTTTAAAATATTTTTTTGAAATATTATTAAGAGTTTCTAATATAAGATTAGAATCTTGACTGATTAGAGCAATATTAAGTTCAGACATATAATCAATTAATTGGCTTTTTGCTTTTTTTGCAAATTCAGGAGTAACTTCTTGATCTTCGTACAATAAGACGTAGTTCTTCGCAAACCCATAAATAAGAAATAAGGCCGAATTATCTAAATTATTATTGTTGCCAATTTCTTGCTCACATAAAATTTTTAACTGCTTGAAAGCATCTGTTCCATTTGGTAAAGCTTTAAAGTTTTCAAATATAAATTGGAATTTCATTTTGGGGACTCACTTAAAAAGAAACTCTACAGCTTTAGTCACTCCCAATCAATATCTAATTTTTCCAAAATTAATATGATACGTATTATACGAACTCCCAAAGCATGGCTTTCAGTCATGCTTTTTCTATCAAAAGAGTATAGCTGAATGATAGCGAGCCAAATCGCATACAATATCTATCATTAGGCTTAATTCAGTAATTAAATGATAGTGTTATCATTAATCTAATAGAATTAAGATTAAATGATAGAAATGAATACACGTATTTATCTACGAGCTTCAACTAAAGATCAAGATGCAAAAAGGGCTTTGCAGATTCTTCAGGATCTAAACCAAAACTTGAATTTGGGTGAAACCATTGTGTACGTGGAAAACTATAGTGGTACGAAGTTAGACCGACCTGAATTGAATAAGCTACTGTCAGAAGCAAATCAAGGTGACACCTTGTTAGTTGAAAGTATTGACCGCTTATCACGCCTAACCCAACGAGATTTTCAAGAGCTGAAGCGCAGGATCCAAGAGAAGGGACTTCGTTTAGTCGTAGCAGATCTTCCTACTACCTACCAAATGATTCAAACTAGTGACAGCATTACTCATTCAATTCTGGAGCTCATCAACAATATGTTGATTGATCTCCTGGCAACAATGGCTCGTCTGGACAATGAGAAACGTATAGAACGTATTAAGCAGGGCCTGACACGTTCGGGTTACAAACCAACAGGCAAGAAGGCAAATGAGGCTAAGCACAAACGAATAAAAGAATTGCTAGCAGTTGGCAATATGACTAAGGAAGAAATTGCCAAAGCAGTGAATTGTGGAGTTGCAACTGTTTATCGAGTTGCTAAAGTTATCTAAAAGAGGCTTATCTCAACGCGCCTCAATGGGGCACCGCTGCATTCAGGTTGCTTCACATAAGAGATTTTATGTTAAATAATGATTTATTGATCATAAATGATCATTTCTTCAGTTAAGTGCTTGAATACCCATCTTGTTCGATATTTCCTCTTTAAATTCGATAGAAGTATAATTATTTAAAATGTTTTATCTATCGTCAAAAAAAAGGAACTATTATTGCGTGTGTATAGTTCTAGGTTGCTATCAATATTTTGATATTTGTAGTTTAATTTTGGAGTAAAATTTTTCCATTGGATTTTATTCTGCCAAACTGTCACAGTAGTTTCATAGATTTTATCTTTTCTTTTTTCATTGTACCAAAAGTTTTCATCTTCAAAATTTCGATTCGCATAACGTAAATCAGCTCGAATATTTAAAAAGTTATTGGTATGAATCGTACCAAATCTTAAACCAGTACTCTGAGATGACTCTGATTTATCTTTTAAATGATCTTGCATCGCATCAAGTCCACTATAAAGAATAAAATTCAGCTTTGGCTGATAAATCATGAGTGCGACTTGGCTATTGGTGTAACCATTGTATATTTCTGATAAAGTTTCATCTCGATATTTTCTTTTTATATGGCTCAAGTTAGTAGATAGCTGATATTTATCTGATATTTTTGTATTAAAATCAAAGGTAATACCGTAATTAGAATTATAAGGTTCATTCCCAAGTTCATTTTGCTCTATAAATGGAGTGATTCCCCAAGTACGTTTAAAATTCTTATTTTTATAACCAATATCTAATCTATAGGTCTGCTCGTTATAGTCTTTATTATCCCAATAATAGAGGCCATCAATTGTAGTGCTTATATTTATATAATTATTTTTACTTATATTAGTATCTTTAGATAAGTTTATATTATAACCAAACCCTTCTGCTTTCTGTGGTAAATCTTCCTCACTACGAATAAAAGTGGCATTACCAATAGTAATGATTTTTAAATCAGATGCCTGATTTACATTATCAGTTTTTTCATAATTAAAATTTAATGCTGTATTCCATTTTTCAGATCGATTAATCGTTAATAAGATTTGATTAACGAGGGTTTGCATTTGAGGAGTTAATGTTTTTTTTACAGTTTCAAACTCTGATTTTGCTTCTTTATAGCGTTGATCTTGAAATAGCATCATAGCTAAGTCAAATCGAGGATAAGTTAAATCTGGATTCTTATATAGGAGCGACTGATATAGCTCAATGGCTTTGTTTCTATTCCCTTTATTATAATAAAGAGCGCCTAATCCATATTGATAGAGTATTTCATCATAGTTATCTGTTTTTTTATATCGTGCTAAACATATATCTAGACTGTTCCAATCTTTTTTTAGAATAGATAAGTTGATACATTCAGAGGGATCAACATCCATGTCTGATATACCAATAGAGAGATTATTTTTTTCAGGAGTTATTAATAAGTCAGGTTTAATTTCAGGTTTTTTTTCAAAAAATATAGGTTGTGTATTTTTTATTTCATCTGCAAATGAGTATGAATGAACAAGAAAAAGAAAAGGTAAATAATATTTAAATGACATCAAGTTAAACCAGTAAAGATATTTATTAAGAAAGCCGTTTAAGATCACTCAAACGGCCTATTTAGAATTTAGTTTTTCTAGATTCTATTATTTAATTTCACCACGAGTACCACCAAAACCTACGGTGTCTTTGCCATTAAAGACGACTTTACCTGCAATCTCTTCAGCTTTTTTACCATAGAAATCTAGAGAGTAAGTACCTAATTTATATGATTGAGTCGCTGTAGCGTTAATCCCTGTTCCTGATATAGATCCTTGCTCTAAGTTAATAGTATTTCCTAGACCTGTGATTGAGCCAGAGCCAATACGATCTGTGAAATTAACAGTATAGTTTAATTGACCTTTATGTATTTCAGATATTGTAGAAGTACTCGGTAATCCATTTGAATAATCAATATTGGTTTCATTTGAATAGGTGCCATTAAAAGCCAAACCTGTATAAGTTGCACTACCTAAAGTAGGTATATCAGCTATAGCAGTTTTTAAACCCTTAATATCAATATTCGATATCCTATTGTCTGAAATGATCTCTGCTGTTTTATTGTTGTAAGAGATCTCTCCAGTATAGTTACCTAATACAACTGAGTATGGTTGATTATAAACCACTGATTGAATACGTGATTCGGATGTAAGGTTATTACGAATATTTGAACTACTAACCCTAGTATTAGCAGTAATTGTATTTATCTGATAGGCACCTTCACCAAAACCTTTAGCATTCGCAATTTCAACAGCTAAAGCAGCTTTTTCATTTGCAGCGACGATAGTGTCTAGAGCTGTTTGAGCATTTTGAGTGGTTGCTTCTTTATTGGCATCTGCATATGCAGCGGCTTGAGCATCAGTAAGCCCAGCAGCTTTCGCTTTAGCCACAAGAGCAACACGGTTCGCTTCGATGGCAGCAGCTTTGTTTGCAGCGACGATGGTGTCTAGAGCTGTTTGAGCATTTTGAGTGGTTGCTTCTTTATTGGCATCTGCATATGCAGCGGCTTGAGCATCAGTAAGCCCAGCAGCTTTCGCTTTAGCCACAAGAGCAACACGGTTCGCTTCGA
>NZ_JBWZQN010000070.1:0-16589 GCF_056724605.1 Prolinoborus fasciculus
AGTATTTGGATTGTCACTGCTTGCTCCAAAGTTAACATATTGAGCAGTCCAAAATGACCGCTATATTAACCAAGGGGGTCAGTTTTTAAATGCCATTAGGGGGTCATTTTTACACTGCCGCTAACAAAATTGTTGCTTATGTATGGGGTAACCGAGATTTAGCCACTGCAAAACGACTTAAATTAAAATTGAAGCAGTTAGGTGTAAGCTATACATGTATATCAAGTGACCATTGGGATAGCTTTGTTACGACCTTTAAAGAATGCAAACAGTTGATTGGTAAATTTTTCACTGTGGGTATAGAAGGCAATAATTGTCGATTACGGCATCGAATCAGGCGAGGCTTTAGGAGAAGCTGCAACTTCTCCAAAAAGCTTGAAAATCATTTCAAAGCCTTTGATTTAGTGTTCTTTTATATCAATAATGGATTCGTTTAATGCCAGCATACTTTTTGAAACACCACCCAATATTAAAGCTTCTAGCTCAGCATTGATTTTAGTATTTGGCGATTTTAAGGGACATTTACTATGACTACTTAATCCATCAATACCTTGTTCAGAATATCGTTTCCACCACTTGCGTAAAGTTGGTCTAGAAATGCCACATCTCCGACAAACCAGGCCAGTATTATTGGTCTCTTCAAATAATTTAACCCATACGAGTCTTTGTTGAATTTCTCTGTTCATAGACACCCATTATATTGAAGTGATGTCTATGAATCACACAGATTATCATAAGGCTTTTGAAACTGTCGCACCTCATGTTTGAATTCACCCATTAACAGAGTGCGAATTAGTCCTTGATCATGTTTGACCACATTTCAAGGAATAGTGTCCAACTTTCGGTATGCAGATTATGGTGTGGGGTTCTCTTAAAGTTTAAACCTTATTATTTTACTTCAGTAATGCTGATTGGCTGATCTTTTACAAATTCAACAACCCCTTCACCACGTTTAAAGTGAATTGAAACTCCATTATTATTAGCTAAACGAATACCACTACCAGCAACTGTTTGCTTTAAACGATATACCATGCCTGAGTTATCAGTCATTAAAGCAGTTTCAAAGTTATCCGATGATTTCAGAAAAATTAATAAACCATTCGGACCAGAAAATTTAAGGACCTGCGTATCAGCTGAAGTATTGCTTGTAGCCTTATCTTGTAAAGTTTCAGTCTTTGGACTCGAAGTACACCCAGTCATTGCTAAAACTAACAAAGTTAAACTTAAAAAATATTTCATTTAACTACCTTTTTCATCTGTAAATCATAGGTGTATTTATACTAATTGTTATAATTTAACAATAAAACAAATATTGCTTTTTTTTACATAAAAAAGCAATAAATCGCATTTTGAACCTTACCGGATTTATCGGAGATTTTTTTATTTAAGTTAGGCCACCTGACCTAACGGATTAATCTTATCATAGTACATTGCTTCAAACTCAAAAGGCGATACATAACCCAGTGCACTGTGTACATGCTTTTTATTGAACCAATCTACCCAATTTAATGTCGCAAGTTGTACATCTGCTAAACTTTGCCAATCTGCTTTTAAATATTCAATCATCTCTGTTTTGTATAAGCCATTCACTGTTTCAGCCAAAGCATTATCGTATGAGTTCCCATTGTACCGATTGATGCTCGTAAATTTTCTGCTCCTAAACGATTGGTATAGCGAATCGAAAGATATTGCACACCCCTGTCGGAATGATGAATCACATTCCTTGGCATACCTCAATCGTGTAATGCTTGCTCAAGTGCATCGAGCACCATATCTGTATTCATACGTGTTGATACTTTCCATCCAACAATTGCTCGTGAGAACACATCAGTAATAAAGGCGGTATAGACCCAGCCTGAATTTGTTTGAATATACGTAAAGTCATTCACCTGAGATACCGTCTTGGTAATCAATCAATAATTGAACCGCTCTATCTCTGATTTCAGGGGTATATTTTACTTTTTTCATTGGAACACTACGCTTCGCTACGTCTTGCGAAGCAATGCTTCTCATCTCAGGAAAGTTGGTCTCCGACAAACCCGGTACGGTTCAGTCAGCTTATTTTATAACCAGATGTACTTGTCAATCATGATTCTTTTTCTCAATTGCCTTAAAAAAACAATCTTGCTATTTTTGACTTTTCACACCATTTTGTTCAACTTGTACTGCGGCTTGCCAGCTAGGTAGTTGGCTTAAACCTGCTACGTAACGTTGGATATGGGGATAGTTTTCACCTTGTCCCATATGATAAACTAAAGCATGTAGTCCAAAGCCCATCATAAAGTCAGCACCGGTTAAACGGTCTGCCACTAGAAATTCTTTATCTTTTAAATATTCATTTAAATGGCTAAATACTTTATCGAACTCAACTTGAGTATAATTTTCTAGAAATACCAACTTCGTACCCTGCTTGGTTTCAATCGCATTAAACGTTTTTAATAAAAATGGCAGCATGGCAGAGCTTTCTGAGAAATGAATCCACTGTAGATAATCGACATAGGTAGGTTCATCCATATCTGGTGCTAAATGCGGCGCAAGTTTCTGAATTAATAACTCAACGATCGCACCCGACTCTGCAATAATTTTGCCATCCCATTCCAATACTGGAGATTTCCCTAAAGGGTGAATGGTTTTTAAAGAGTCAGGGGCCAAATGCGTGCTTGAGTCACGATAATAGCGTTTCAGCTCATAGGGCTGCTTGATTTCTTCAAGTAACCACAAAATGCGAAAAGAACGTGATTGATCTAAATGATGTAGTGTGATCATGATAATTCCTATTTTTTTAAATTTTTACAACCACTTTGCCAAAGTTTTCGCCTTTCAACATACCATTGAAAGCATTGATCGTGTTATCTAAACCTTGCACCATATGCTCTTTATATTTGATTTTTCCGTCTTTCAACCATTCAGACATTTGCTGATAGAATTCCGGATACTGACTGCCATAATCATCAAAAATAATAAAGCCTTGCATGCGAATACGCTTTTTTAAAAGGGTGGAAATAAAGCCCGGTAAACGGTCTGGCCCTTGTGCTTGCTCGGTAGCGTTATACTGGGAAACCACACCACACACCGGTACACGTGCCGCAGAGTTAAGCAATGGCCATACCGCATCAAACACTTTACCCCCGACATTCTCATAATAAATATCAATACCGTTGGGAGCTGCTTGTTGTAATTGTTCTGCAAAATTTTCATCATGATGATTGATACAAGCATCGAAGCCGAGTTCTTCTACAGCATAACGGCATTTTTCAGGCCCACCTGCGATGCCAACCACGCGACAACCTTTAAGTTTGCCAATCTGTCCAACCGTAGCACCAACAGGTCCCGTTGCAGCTGCAACGACTAAAGTTTCACCGGCTTTAGGCTGACCAATGTCCAACAGCCCCATATAAGCAGTAAATCCTGGCATTCCCAAAATACCCAATGCCCAAGATGGATGTTCAGGTTGCATACCTAAGCTTTGACATGCAGTCCCATTAGAAATTGCGTAGCCCTGCCAGCCATTTCCTGAAAGAACCCACTCGCCTTCTTTGAATTTTGGGTTTTTAGAGGCCACCACTTGACTGACTGTTCCACCGACCATCACTTCACCAATTTCAACCGGTGCTGCATATGAAGGAGCATCACTCATGCGACCACGCATATAAGGATCGAGTGACAAGTAAATGGTTTTTAACAATATCTCGCCTTGTTTAAGTTCATTGAGCTCAACTTGCTCAATACGAAAATCGCTGTGTTTTGGCTCACCCACTGGCCGTTTAGCTAAAACGATGCGTTGATTAATAACTGTTTTCACACATATAACTCCATGTTTTATTTAGAAGTATTTCTCTTCACAATTAAAAATTAAGATTAAAATTTCTTTACATCCATTGTAGATGAGTTATAATAAAAAACAATACGACTGGTCTATTTTTTTACAATAGAGTAAATAATTAATATGAAGCCTACTCCTATTAAAAAGTCTGAAGCGAAGCGCTTACACATTCTTAACACCAGTTCAGACCTGATTTTGCATAAAGGTTTTACCGGTGTAGGATTACAGGAAATTTTACAGAGCTGTGAGATCCCTAAAGGCTCGTTTTATCATTATTTCCAATCTAAGGAAGCTTTCGGATGTGAATTGGTACAGCATTATGTAGACAATTACCAAGTCCGTTTAAATGATGTATGGCGTAGTGATAAATCCCCTTATCAAAAGCTGATTGAGTATTTTAATTTATGGATAGAAGATCCTAAAACACAGTGTGGTTGGGCGGATAGCTGTTTAATTGTGAAACTTGCCGCAGAAGTTGCCGATCTATCCGAAGATATGCGCTCCATTATGTCCGCTGGCGTCGATGATGTAATCCAACGGATTGCTGCTTTAATTGATTTGGGTAAACAGGATCAATCTATCCAAGCAGATACCGAGGCCTCGACTTTGGCACAAGTACTTTACCAAATGTGGTTAGGTGCAGCATTACTGAGTAAGTTGCAAAAAGATAAAACACCATTACATCAAGCTCTGAGAGCAACTAAATTTCTATTAAAAGGTGAAGATTCATAAAAATTAAATTAAATATCAATTACATAATTAATAATAGCAGTCCAATGATTACTTATTAATGTGTTGCTATTAGATCAATTAACAATCTATGAGTATAGCGCACAATGAATTCTCCTCCTAAAGCCCTCATGACTCGTATTTTAGTCGGATATTTAGGCTTATATCCCACACTATTACTGGTACTCACTTTATTAAAGCCAATTACTGAGCATCAAAGTTTCCCGATGATGGTGTTGATTGAAGTCATAGTATTAGTGCCAGTAACGCAACTGATTTCTTTCCCACTGGCAGGTTGGCTCATTACACAGCTAAAAAATTTTAAGAATTTGTTTTAAGAAGAAGTTATGCTGGCAACAGCAATCCTAAGTTCTTATTTTGCCAACCACAAAGGTTGGCAAAATAACTCACTTAGTCGAGATTAATCTGCGTAAGCTGGATAATCAATATAGCCTTTTTCCGCCCCACCATACATAGTACTTGCATCTACTGCATTCAATGGCCAACCATTGGCGATGCGATCGGGTAAATCTGGATTCGCAATAAATGGGCGTCCAAATGCAATTAAATCGGCCAGCCCTGCCTCTAAAATTCGAGTCCCTCTTTCTGCCGTATATCGACCTGCATAAATAATCCGACCACTGAAAGTGTCTCTGACATCTCTACGAAAATCATGAGGAAGTTCTGGTGCATTATCCCAATCAGCTTCTGCAATCGATAAATAGGCAATCCCAACTTCTTCAAGTATTTTTATGGCTTCAATATAAGTCACATGTGGATCATCTTCAACCAACCCCATGTAAACACGATCTTCCTCTGTACTTTCAAATAGCGGGGCAAAACGCACTCCTAAACGATCTGCACCAACCACCTCAGCAACTGCCTCTACTACTTCACGTAAAAAACGCAAACGATTGTTTAGTGATCCACCATATTCATCTTCACGGTGGTTACTATGTGCAGAGATAAATTGATTCACCAAATAACCATTTGCACAATGAATTTCAACCCCATCAAAACCAGCAGCCAAGGCATTGCGTGCTGCTTGAGCATAGAGTTGCACTAATTCTTTAACTTCTGCATTGCTTAAAGCACGTGGCATTGAAGGATCAGCCAAGGCACCTGCATTGGGCCCGGTCTCAATAAAGACTTTAACATTACTATCAGCCCTAATAGCCGAGGGCGCGACCGGTGATGCATGATTGGGTTGCAAAGATGTATGTGAAACACGCCCAACATGCCAAAGTTGTGCAAAAATAATGCCTCCTTTAGCATGCACTGCTTCCGTCACTTTACGCCATCCAGCAATCTGTTCAGAGCTGTAAATACCGGGTGTCCAAGCATAGCCTTGACCACGTGGCTCGATTTGCGTACCTTCGGTGACCATAAATCCTGCACCGGTACGCTGTTGATAATAGGTTGCCATCAGTTCATTTGGAATATTCCCTGGCTGAGTACTGCGCGACCGCGTTAATGGTGGCAATACAATACGGTTTTGCAAAACATAAGGGCCTAAGCTTAAGTTTTGAAATAGTTTGCTGTCTTTCATTTCATTGTATCCAAGTCATCATGACTTAATTGATCTAAATTAAAAAAATACCCTTCCTTCCTGTATATAGAAAAAATAAAGGAAGGAAAGCTATTAACTCAGGCCCTTCACCATTAAGGGAGGGTTATTTTGCTTATTGCGCCAGTTGCTCAGAGTCAGAAGTTTATTCACTGCTAAGCACCACAACAGACACTAGCTACTCTTTATTTCAACAATTGAAGTAATGCTGAGGCAGTTGCAGCAGAAGATGCTGGATTTTGTCCAGTAACCAGCAAGCCATCTACTTGAACATGTACTTGCCAATCATCAACTTTAGAATAATGACCACCGTTTTGTTTAAGCATGTCTTCGACTAAAAATGGTACAATTTCAGTCAAACCTACAGCGGCCTCCTCAGTATTGGTGAAACCAGTCACTAATTTACCGCTAACTAAGGGCGCTCCATTACTCGCTTTCACATGACGAAGAACACCCGGGGCATGACACACTGCTGCAACAGGTTTGCCAGACTGAATCGCCTGTTCAATCAGAGAAATTGAAATCGGATCTTCTGCTAAATCCCACAATGGGCCATGCCCGCCTGGATAAAACACTGCATCATAATCAGCTACAGAAATTTCGCTAAGTTTATGTGTCTGTGCCAATGCTTGCATTGCAGTTGGATCTGCTTCAAAACGATGAGTGGTTTCAGTTTGAGCATCGGCTAAATTACTTTTCGGATCTAGTGGTGGCTGCCCACCTTGAGGCGACGCCAGCGTAACTTCAGCACCAGAGTCAATAAAGGTGTAATACGGTGCAGCAAGTTCTTCTAGCCAGAAACCTGTTTTCTTACCAGTATTGCCAAGTTGATCATGTGAAGTTAAAACGATTAAAATTTTCATGTTATTTCTCCGATAATTTTCATGATTGAGGAGCATTGTTACAGGGTCAGAGCATGCCAGATACGCGCATTTAGCTTAGATGCTCATCTCGAGAATTTG
This sequence comes from Prolinoborus fasciculus, assembly GCF_056724605.1. Next base: position 7,082 of record NZ_JBWZQN010000070.1, read on the forward strand.
GCGACTGATCTCTAATGAAACATTTTTATGTTCGCCTAGCTGTGTAAGATTATGTGATTTAAGTTGCGTAATGATGATCTCAATATCTGTCTCCCCCAGTCCATAATCGCTAAGACGAGTCGGCAATCCAAGTTGCTCAAAGAAGGCTCGAGTACGAGCAATAGCAGTATCAATACGTTGTTCTTCATCACCTTCGACAATCTGCCAGACACGAGCTGCATACTGTAGTAATTTTTCTCGCTTCTCTTGACGACGCACTTGTAGATTGGACGGCAACACAATGGCCAAGGTACGAGCATGATCAATACCATATAAAGCCGTGAGCTCATGTCCAATCAAATGGGTTGACCAATCTTGTGGTACACCAGCTCCAATTAGCCCATTCAGTGCCATGCTAGCAGCCCACATCAAATTCGCACGCGTGTCATAATCTGCTGAATCTTCCAAGATTTTCGGTCCAATCTCAATCAAAGTTTGCAATAGACCTTCGGCAAAACGATCTTGTACGTGTGCATTCACAGGGTGAGTTAAGTACTGTTCCATGACATGAATAAATGCATCGACCACGCCATTAGCCAACTGGCGCGTCGGCAAGCTAAAAGTTTTATTCGGATCAAGTACGGAAAATTGCGGAAAAACATAGGGACTGCTAAATGACAATTTGGCTTGGGTCGATTTTCTGGTTACTACCCCACCGCTATTCATTTCTGAACCAGTTGCCGGAAGGGTGAGTACACTCGCAAAAGGCAAAGCTTGGGTAATTTTATTACCATGGGTTTCTAAAATCTCACATGTATCCCCTGTATAATTGACTGCTGCTGCAATAAATTTAGTACCGTCGATTACCGATCCACCACCGACAGCCATCAAGAAATCAATCTTTTGTTCACGAATCAGCTCTACAGCTTTCATGAGGGTTTCATAACTCGGATTCGGCTCAATTCCGCCAAATTCATGAATTTCTCTTGCACCTAATGCTTCACGCACTTCAGCTAAAGTACCATTCTTACGTGCACTTTCACCACCAAACAACATTAATACTTTTGCTTCTGTAGGCACATAGTCATTGATTTTAGCTATTGTATCGCCACCAAAAATAATGCGGGTCGGATTATAAAAGTTAAAATTCAGCATATTTTTATCCTAGAATGATCAGTTAATTGATTTGAAAAACCACCGTTATTCATCAAATAAACTTTTAAAAAATCGGACAACACTACGGCTTTTGCCTACACCATGTGCTAACTATACATAAAAATAGACCAGTCGTCTATTTTTATAAAAATTATTTCAGCTTGCAACTTTAGTGATGGTTAAACAAATTCAGGCTTGTTCTATACCGCTTTTATTATTGATGTATTTTCACGAGCGATTGTTGGATGAAAGGTATCAACACGTATGACTACTGACATGGTTGTGAACGCATTGGCTGAAACAGTGAATGGCTCATACAAAATAGCAATGATTAAATATTTTAAAAGCAGATTGGCACGGTTTAGCAGATGTACAAATGTGACAGTAAATTAGATAGATTGGTTCAATATAAAGCATGTAAATAGTTGCATTCGTTTATTTACCCTGTTTTGGATATTGACCCATGTAAATGATGAGATTAAGCCAATAAATAAAGTAGCCCAACTTGAATAAAAAGCCTATGACAAACCTCAAAGCGTTAAAGTGCTGCCTTTCATTCAAAATTTCAGACAGCACCCTCATACATTTAAGCATCGGTTTAAGCTGGTAGTTTACTCGCCAAAACATCTACTTTTTCAATAGATGGTGGCTCTGAAAATAGCTCTTCGGCCTGAGCCATCAAAGCAGCTGCAACCTTGCCAGATAAATGCGCTTGGCGACCCGCCTCATCAGGAAATGCATCAAAAATACCAAATGTTGTAGGTCCAAGACGTAGGCCAAACCACGCAACTGTCGCAGGTTCTTCCATGACAATAGGTAAACCGGCTTTAAGAAAAGCTTCCACTTCGTCTTCTTTACCCGGTTTAGCTTCAAGACGGACATATAAAGCTGTTTTAAGCATGACTAAAACTCCATAATTGATTATAATTCAAACTGATTCTGACATTGCTAATGTATGCATGTCAGAAAGTTTTGTTGTATAAAAGTTAAAAAAAATTCCCATAGCTGAGCCAAAATTTAGGTTTTTATTTCGACATAATGCTATGAATTTATTCAAGTTAATATCATTAACATTTGAATCAAAAAATCAAGATATGAGATGATTAAATTCAATCTTATTTATATAAGGATCAATTGACTCTACCTTAGATTTATAAGCTGACCTCTTCATCTGGAAATTATATTGCTCAAGAAGCATTCAAGAACAATATTGTACATCCTCATATCTATGAAAGTTATTTAGCTAGGAATTTGCTGTGAAACTCTATATGTTTCTCTATAAAGCTCGCAATAAAGTAATAGCTATGGTCATACCCTTCTCTTAGGTTAAGTGTCAGAGGATATTCTTGTTCCAAACAAATATCACTAAGAAGCTTAGGCCTTAACTGTTCTTCAAGAAAATCATCAGCTGTTCCTTGATCGACTAAAATAGGTAAATGAACTTCAGCGTTTTTGATTAATTCAATCGCATCATAGCTTTTCCATAAAGTTTCGGTTTCACCTAGGTAGTGTGTAAAAGCCTTTTTCCCCCAAGGTACTTGGCTAGGTGCAACAATTGGTGCAAAAGCAGAAATACTTTTATACAGCTCAGGATTTTTTAATCCAATTACTAATGCACCATGACCACCCATGCTATGACCCATAATACTTTGGACTTGATTGGTCGGAAAATTCAGGTCAATCAGATTTCTGAGCTCTTCCACAATATAATCATACATTTTGAAATGCTGCGACCAGGGTGCTTGTGTTGCATTCACATAGAATCCTGCGCCTTGGCCTAAATCATAATCTGCATGATCTGGTACATCCTCTCCACGTGGGCTGGTATCTGGTGCAACAATAATGACTTTATGTTCAGCCGCATACTTTTGTGCTCCGGCTTTAGTAATAAAGTTCTGTTCGTTGCAAGTCAATCCTGATAACCAATATAACACTGGCAACCGCTCATCTTTGTCATGAGGTGGCAGATATATTGAGAATTTCATTGAACAGTTTAATGCTATTGACTGATGGCGATACACTTCTTGCGATCCACCAAAAGAAGCATGTTTCTCAATTATTTCCATAATCAATTACCTATGTTGAGCAAGACTTCATGAGAAATCGAGTAAACAAAGAGTCTGACATTCTCCACAGAGAATACTGATAAAGATTTAAAATGTAGGTAGGTTTGTTGAACCTATACATGATGGATACATAGATAGATCTGTTTTACAGATGATGTGCCGTTTTAGAGGATTCCATGCATGTCATTCATGATTCACATGCATGGAAAAGTATAAGGTCTGACGGAATTATTCGTAATGAATTACAGTACGAATTGACTTACCTTCATGCATTAGATCAAAGGCTTCATTGATCTGATCCAAGCCCATCGTATGTGTCACAAATGGTTCTAATTGAATTTTACCTTTCATGGCATCTTCAACCATTCCTGGAAGTTGCGTACGACCTTTTACCCCACCAAAGGCAGAACCTAGCCATTTACGACCAGTAACCAGTTGGAATGGACGGGTAGAGATTTCCTGACCTGCGCCAGCTACACCAATAATTACGGATTGTCCCCAGCCACGGTGTGCACTTTCAAGGGCTGCACGCATCACATTCACGTTACCAATACATTCAAATGAATGATCTACACCCCAGCCAGTCATTTCGACAATGACTTGCTGGATTGGTTTATCGTAATCTTTAGGGTTCAAGAAGTCCGTTGCACCAAACTCTTTTGCCAGCGCAAATTTATCTGGATTCATGTCAACCACAATAATACGCCCTGCTTTAGCTTGACGTGCGGCTTGTACGACTGCCAGACCAATACCACCTAAACCAAAGACCGCAACACTATCACCTTCTTGTACTTTAGCCGTGTTATGTACTGCACCGATACCCGTTGTTACCCCACAACCCAGTAAGCAGACATGTTCGTGATTGGCTTCAGGATTGATTTTAGCCAATGATACTTCTGCCACTACAGTGTATTCACTGAACGTTGAGCAGCCCATATAGTGGTAAATCGGTTGACCATTGTAGGAAAAACGAGTGGTACCATCTGGCATTACGCCTCTACCTTGAGTTTCGCGAACGGAAATACACAAGTTCGATTTTCCAGATTTACAGAATACGCACTCGCCACATTCAGCAGTGTAAAGTGGAATAACATGATCACCTGGTTTGACGCTAGTCACGCCTTCACCAACCTCAACTACAACACCAGCACCTTCATGCCCGAGAATAGCCGGAAAAACACCTTCAGGATCATCGCCAGACAAAGTAAATGCATCTGTATGACACACACCGGTATGGGAGATCTTAATTAATACTTCACCTTTCTTTGGTGGTGCAACATCAACTTCAACAATTTGAAGAGGTTGACCAGGACCAAACGCAACAGCAGCACGTGACTTCATGGAATAATTCCTTATACAGATCTATTTTAAATATGATTTTAGAATCTTGGCGATTTCAGCCAATTCTTCTTTTCGTTGTTGTTCTGTGGTTTCACCTGATACTAAAGTGTCCTTTAAATGAACCTCCAACATTTCATTCATCAAACCATTAATAGCACCACGCACAGAGCATATTTGTTGCAGAATTGCACCACATTCCACATTGTCTTCTAACGCTTTTTCAATCGCTTGCGTCTGACCTTTGATCTTTCTGACGCGTAGAAGAATCTTTTTTTTGTCTTCAACCTGATTAGGCATCAGACCTCCTTATTTGCTAGCATTAATACTATAGTACCCCATAGTATAAAAAAAGCAATAATTTTTATAAATCGAAAATTAAAAAGATCTTTAGCGAAAATTTTCTATCCCTGTTTTTAGTTTTTTTAAATTAACATCATAGAGCTTATGCGAAAGTCACAAAAAAAATGGGACTTTTAGCTCCCATTTTTTATTTTGTCTCATGTTCTTTGTAATGCTGTGACCTTTTAGAATTATGTTTCAAATTTTAGCCACTTTGTAGATATTTTGAACGTTTCAAGCCTTGAAAATACTACCGACAGTTTAGATTAAACTGCCTTTACAGACTGTACTAGAATATTTTTAGTGAGCGGATGATATTTATTATTCATTATTTAGGAATTATTAAATCCTATAAATATCATTTATTGGATTATTTTACTTTGATACTGTGCACATCATCCCCCAGTTAAGAATAAGGAACAATTATGAATAAGATGATGAATGCTCTTATCCTAGAAAATTTTGGTGATCATGAATTTAAACGTGTAGAACTCCCTATACCTCAACCAGAGGCTGGGCAAGTTCTAGTACGTATTCATGCTAGTGGTGTAAACCCTATTGATTATAAAATTCGTCTTGGTGAAGCACCATATGCTATGCCAGAGCTTCCTGCCGTGTTGGGAACGGATATGGCTGGGGTTGTAACTGCTGTTGGTGAAGGTGTCACCCACTTCAACGTCGGAGATGAAGTTTACGGTCTGATAGGTGGCGTTCGTGGTCTTCAAGGATCTTTAGCAGAATATGTTGTAGCAGATGCTGATTTGATCGCATTAAAGCCACGCAATATCTCTATGCGCGAGGCAGCAGTACTACCATTGACGTTCCTCACCGCTTGGGAAGGTTTAGTGGATAATGCGAAGGTCCAACCAGGGCAAACTGTACTGGTTCAGGGTGGTGCTGGTGGCGTTGGTTATATGGTTGTTCAGCTTGCAAAAGCACTTGATGCAAATGTTTGGGCGACTGGTCGTACAGCTGATCAATCACTGATTTCAGAACTCGGTGCAACACCTCTCGATTACACAACAGCATCTTCCGATGACATTATTGCTGCAAGCCCTGAGGGTCAAGGTTTTAACATTGTTTACGACACTGTGGGCGGTCCAGTACTCGAAGCTTCACTTTCCATGACAACTCACTATGGCCACATTACCAGCTGTGCTGCATTTGGTAATCATCATTTAGCGAGTTCATCCCTACGGTGTGCCACACTGTCTGGCGTATTCGTCCTATTGCCGATGTTAACAGGCAATCGCCGTTCTCATCATGGTGATGTCCTTAAGATCGCTACTCGTCTCGTTGAGGAAGGTAAACTGCGTCCTCTTGTTGATCCTCGTCATTTTACTCTAGACCAAGCGATTGAGGCTCATGATGCTGTTCAAGATCGTTCTGCCAATATTAAGGTAGTTATTGATGTCATTTAACGCACTTCAGGCCAAGACTTGGCGCTTCAATTCTATTGGAGATACAGATGTTCTGACATTAGAAACACTTCCTGTGGCTTTACCAGCCGCAGGAGAAGTTCTAATCCAGATGAAAACGATCGGACTCAACCGGGCTGATGTAATGTTTCGGCGTGGTACTTATATTCAAAAGGCAGTATTCCCTTCTCGTCTGGGATATGAGGGAGCAGGCATAGTTCTGGCGATAGGTGAAGGTGTACGCCAATTTTCTCCAGGAGATGCAGTATCGATTCTTCCGACTGACAATCTAGCCAAATATGGGACATATGCGGACAAGCTTCTGATTCCAGAAACTTTTTTAGTTCACAAACCCGATAGTTTAAGTTGGGAAGAAGCTTCTTCAATCTGGATGCAGTATTTGACGGCTTGGGGTGGTGTAATCCATGCTGGTGGAGTTTCGAAAGGAAAAACGATCTTGATCACAGCAGCTTCAAGTAGTGTAGGACTAGCTGCGATACAGATAGCTGAAGCAGCGGGTGCTAAGGTCATTGCAAGTACACAAACGATAGAGAAAAAGCAACGTTTACTGGATTTCGGTGTTAAAAATGTTATAGCCAGTGAAGATGAACCAGATTTGTATGAGGCGCTTGTTTCACGTTTGGGTGGAGAATATCTTGATGTCGCCTTCGATGCTGTAGGAGGGCCACATATTGAACAGATTGCAAAAGCGATGTCTGTGGGAGGAACTATGGTTATGCATGGTGCACTTAGCCCGGAGATCACACCATTTCCCCTTAAAGTTGCATTACGCAAGAGCTTAACCATGCGAGGTTTTTTGTTCCTAGAGGTTCTCCATGACCCTGTTCTAAGGGAGCAAGCCAGACGATTTATTCTTAGCAGTATAGGTGCAGGGTATCTTCGTCCAGTGATCGACTGTTGCTTTAACTTTGAGGACATGCATGACGCTCAGCGCTATCTTGAATCAAATCAGCAAATAGGAAAAATTGTAGTTACTCTGAATACATGATGGTCTTATCGGATTTCTACTTTCTAGAAAAAAGGTTAGTTCCATCTGATTCAGGTTTCTATATGGCCCAGCACTTCCGCTAAGTAATCAAACAATGCTCGGATTCGCAAAGGTGTCGGGCCCCGCTGTGGACGATATAAATACAGGCGCCAAACGGGAGAGGTTTCCTCATGAAGTATCTGAATGAGCTTACCACTCCTAAGCCACGGCAAAACTTGAAATCCAGGCATGTGTCCGAATCCGACTCCAGCGAGAATAGCTTGAAATTCAGCTTCAAGATCATCTGTAATAAAACGAGGCTTTGATGGCGTAAAGCTTCGACTTTCGGTGAATGTCCATGGCCAGTAACGCCCTGTTTTATGATCGACTAGGGCTGTTAGAGGGTATTTATCAAGGTCAATAATTTTTTTGGGCATTCCAACCTTATCAATTAACTCTGGCGTACCCACAGAATAAAAGTTCACTTTAGCCAATTCCCTTGCCACATATCGATTGTCCGGCAAAAATCCAAATCTGATCCCGATATCTATCCGCTCATCGATCACATCCGAGTGTGAATCTGTTAGCACACAATTCACGACAATATCTGGATAACGTGTGGCAAATTCTGCTAGTGCAGGTACTACCAATTTACGCCCTAACACAGACGATACAGTAAGACGGACAGTCCCACGTATTTCATCTCGTTTTTCCTTGGTGTCTTTTACAAACAAAGCATCAATCGATCCCACCGCAAAACGTGCTTGCTTTGCCAGACGCTCTCCATCAGCGGTAATTTTAATTTGTCGAGTACTCCTGTAAAACAGAATCTCTCCGCGCTGCTCTTCTAGCTCTTTTATTGCCCGTGTCACTACCTGTGGGGAAATACCCAGCTGAGTTGCTGCCTCTTTAAAATTTCGAGACTCTGCTGCGACACAAAAGATACGCATCATTTCCAATTTGTTATGCATGTCCAATCCTGTGTTATGGTAATTATTCCGTAAATAGGAATTCTGAAAGATAATATTATTCATTTATTATACCTAACAAGGCTGTAATACTTAATCCATCAAATATGATTGACAGATAGGTTGAAGGTTACTTGTATGAATAATATAGAAAATAAAGTTATTGTTATCACAGGTGCAAGTAGTGGTTTAGGTGAAGCTACTGCTCGCTTACTTGCTAAAAAAGGTGCAAAGGTTGTACTTGGTGCTAGACGTACTGAAAAATTAGAGGCTATTGTTCACGATATTCGTGCTGAAGGTGGTCAAGCTGAATTTATTGGTATGGATATAACCAAACCACATGAAGTACAAGCACTTATTGAAAAGGCATTAAGCGCATTTGGTCAAATCGATGTATTGGTAAACAATGCTGGATTAATGTCTATTGCACCATTAAGTGAGCTAAAAGTTGATGAATGGGATCGTATGATCGACATTAATATTAAAGGTGTTCTTTATGGTATAGCAGCTACTCTACCTGTTTTCCAAAAACAAAACTTTGGACACTTTATTAATCTCGCATCTGTTGCAGGGTTAAAAGTATTTAGTCCAGGAGGTACTGTTTATAGCGGTACTAAGTTTGCTGTAAGAGCCATCTCTGAAGGACTTCGTCATGAAGTTGGGGGAACAATTAGAACGACGACTATTGAGCCTGGTGCAGTTGAGTCAGAACTAAAATTTGGTTCTTCTCATAAAGAAAGTTCAGAGTTCGTTACGGATTTCTACAAACAAGCCATACCAGCTGACTCAGTCGCTCGAGCAATTGCTTATGCAATTGAACAGCCTGCGGATGTAGATATTAATGAAATTGTTTTGCGCCCAACGAGCCAAGAGTTTTAATTATTGAATAACAAAAAATGGGAGCACTTCGCTTCCATTTTTACTATATTTTTTTAAAGTTGTGGACAAATCTATGAAAGCCGTATCGTATGTTATAAATAACCATGATGATTTTAAAAATTCATTGGTAGATATTGAAAAAGCGAAGCCTACGCTTAAGGAACGTGATGTACTGGTAAAAGTTCAGGCAATCTCTGTGAATCCAGTTGATACTAAAGTGAGAAAAAATTCGTCTGAAGCAAATAATCTAGGACTTACGCACTGTTATTTATAGACTCTCTGTGGTAGCAGATGATTTTTATCGAGAATAAAGTCATCAATGAAGTTTTTGATAATTGGTCTAAATAATTTCTTCTGCCAACGATATACATTTTC